>JBGSVU010000684.1:0-4129 GCA_041752775.1 Pirellulaceae bacterium
ATGTACCTGATGCAGATGGGTCGCATTCCCTTGCTGACCCGCCACGAAGAACTCGCCTCTGCCATCAGGATTGACGCGACACGTACCAGCTTCCGCAACAACATGCTGGCCAACGATTACATGTTGCGGGGTGCCTGTGAACTGCTCCGCCGGGTTGCCGCCAGCACCCTGCGACTGGACCGCACGATCGAAGTCTCGGTTACCAACAAGGCCGAGAAAAAACGGATCATGCAGCGGGTCGGACCGAACCTCGCGACGCTGGAGAAACTGCTGAAACAGAACCGCATTGACTTCATGTTCGCGATCAACCGGCACAATCCGGTTCGCGAACGCCGCGCTGCATGGCGCAAGATGGTGATTCGCCGCAACCGCTGCGTGCGTCTGGTGGAAGAAATGAACCTCCGTCAGTCCCGCCTGATGCCACTTTTTGAGCGGCTGGACGAAATCAACCGGCGGATGCAGAACCTGCACAGCCTGTTGCAGGAAAACCGCCGCGGCCCGCTTCCTGGCGGACAGAGTCTCTCGGCCGTCCGGAGCGAACTGAACCACCTGATGCGGCAGACCCAGGAAAGCCCTGCTACGCTGGACCGCAAAGTCCGTCAGACCCGCCAGCTGCATTCGGTTCACGATGCCGCCAAACGGGTGCTGTCCGCCGGCAACCTGCGGCTGGTCGTTTCGATCGCCAAAAAATACCGAAATCGCGGGTTGAGTTTTCTGGACCTGATCCAGGAAGGGAACACCGGACTGATGCGGGCCGTCGACAAATTCGAGCACAAACGGGGTTACAAGTTCTCGACGTACGCCACCTGGTGGATCCGCCAGGCGATCACGCGGGCGATCGCCGACCAGAGCCGCACGATCCGGGTCCCCGTCCACATGATCGACACGATGACCAAGGTTCGCAATGTCGTCCGCGACCTCGTGCAGGAACTGGGACGCGAACCGAGTCCGGAAGAAACTTCCGAACGGGCGAGGCTGTCTCTCGATGATACCCGGGTGATCATGAAAATGTCCCGCCAGCCGCTTTCGCTCGACCAGCCCATTGGCGAAATGGAAGAGAGCTATTTTGGCGATTTTCTGCAGGACCACCGCGAAGAAGATCCGCTCTACGAAAGCAACCACGCCGCCCTGAAGGAGCGTATCGAGGAAGCGATGGAACATCTGAACTATCGCGAACGGGAAATCCTGAAGCTGCGTTACGGCCTGGCCGACGGATACTCCTACACTCTGGAAGAAGTCGGCCGGATTTTCTCGGTCACCCGCGAACGCGTCCGTCAAATCGAATCCAAGGCCGTCCGCAAACTGCAGCAACCCTACCGCAGCCAGTCGCTGGCAGGTTTTCTCGATGGCCCGGAACCGAAAATGGAAGGGACACCGGTCGAAAACTGATTTCGCCGCCGTCCGGCCAGGTCAACTGCGATGGGCATGTTCCTGCAACTGGCCGTAGATTTTTTCCGCCCGTTTCCAGCGGGGCCAGTCCCCGCGCAACAGTTTCATGCCGACCTCAATCCGACCCTGCTCGACCCATTTGTCGAGGGTCGCTTTGGGAATCGGTCCGTATTCATGGTTTTCTTCGTTGCGAACCACCCAGCTGTCCCATGGTGGAGAAACTTTCCATGCATCACCGCGCGGTCCCACCGGCACGCCGCTGCGAATCACGCGGGGCCGGTCCATTCGTGTCAGCCGGTCCGGGCGGTGCAGGCCTTTGGGTTCCGGCCGGGAACGGTCCATCAACCACGACTGGATATCGGCGGCCGGGCGATGACCGGGCCGGTAGAGCAGGAATTTTTTGAGATCGCGTTTGGCCGTGTCAAATTTTCCATGCTGGATGCTGGCCAGGGCCCGTCCGAAACGGGCCACACTTTCGGCATCGGTGTCACCGGAAACCAGGCGCAGAACAAGTGTGAAATCGGCGACCGCACAGGCACTGGCACCCATCTGGTAATAGATCTTCCCCCGCGCCAGAAGAATCTTTGCGAGGTCCATCGGTTCCGAAAACTGATGCAGTGATTTGGTCAGCCAGATCAGCCCTTCCTGCGGCCGGTTCTGTCCGGCCATCGCCCGGGCTCGCCCCAGCACCGCCGGCAACCAGGCCGGTCGCATCCGCAGGCAACGTTCAAAGTCAGTCAGGGCCGTGTTGATGTTGCCCGTTTTCAGCAGGGCCTCTCCCCGCCGGCACAACAGCTCAACCGGTTCCCCAGCCAGATCCACGGCGTGCGAAAGGTCGCGAATGGCCTGATCGTTCAGCCCGGCGCGGAGAAAAACGCTGGCTCTCAGCCGCCATGCGGCCGGATCGTTGGAGTCCAGCCAGATGGCGCGGTCAAAATCCTGCCGCGCCCGTTCCAGATCGCCCCGCCGCATCCGCAACTCTCCGCGCAACAGCCGGTAACGGGCGATCTCGGGTGCCGACTGAATCGCCTTGATGGCATCGGACATGCCATGCTCCATGTCCCCCAGTGCGACGTGGGATATGGCCCGGGCATATCTGGCCGAATGGTGACCGCGGTCCCGGCGGATCAGCCGTGACAAATAATCGATTGCCAGAGCGTGTTGCCCCAGGTGTTGCAACAGCCGGGCCAGCCGCAAGGTCACAAAGGGCTCGCCCCGTTCCTGTTCCAGGGCGATGCGGTAGTCCTCGATGGCCTGGAAACCGTTGCCCAGAAACTCGTGAGCCAGCCCGCGATTGCGGTGCAGCAGCGCGGAGGGTTTTTCCGTTCGCTGGATCCGGCGACTGAAATAGTCAATGCACCGCTGCGCCACCGGACGGGCCAGGGTCAGATAGCTGCGGGCCTGGTCGGAACGAAACCGCATGACCTGCTGCAGGTCGGCGACCGCTTCGTTCCAGCGTTGCAGCCGGGAGTGAACGGCCGCACGCCAGACCCAGGTCCCCACCTGGTCGGGATTGGCCTGGGAAGCCGATACGAAATCGGCCAGCGCATGTTCCAGTTCACCCAGTTCGTGCAGCGCCGTCCCGCGGCGGTAAAACAGGTCCGCCCGCACCAGCCGTTCCTGTGCCAGATCGATGGCGTGAGAAAAATCATCCACGGCCTCGCGGTGTTCGCACAGTCCGAAACGGATCTGCCCGCGGACGCCATAACTTTCCGCCCGGTGATCTTCCAGCCGGATTGCCTGGTCAATGGCCGTCAGCGCTTCGGGGAAATTCTGCGCCGTCAGATGCATCCGCGACTGGCCAATCCAGGCATCGGCGGACTGGGAATTGATTTTCAGTGCCTGCGTAAAAGCGGCCAGAGCGGATTCGGTTTTTCCCAGCGCCGCGCGGGAATGCCCGAGGTCGATCAGGATTGCGGCGCTGCTGGGGTCCAGCCGCAAGGCTTCGTCCAGCCGCTGGATCGCCGTACGGTGATTTCCCATCTGGGCGTACAGCTGGCCTTTCAGCAACCACGCCTGGGAAAAATCCCGCTGCTGTTCGAGCAGCGTTTTCAGATCCCCGAGGGCCAGCGTCACGTCGCCCAGTTCGGCGCGAATCCTCGCGTGTTCCAGCAGCAACTGCCGGTCGCTGCCCGCCATTTTCTTCAGCCGGGCGACATCCGATCGCGCTTCGGCAATCCGCTGGGCGTGATTGTTGGCCCGGGCGCGGCACGCATACGATTGCCACTGAATGTCAAAATCCGGCGAACAGGTTCCGCGGCTGGCGTATTCCACGGCCCGGCGGTATTCCCGGTTTCTCAGGGCGACTTTGGCCAGTCCCAGCGCCGCCTGGTGATGCGCGGGATCCAGATCAAGGGCCTTGTTCAAATCCGAAGCCGCTGCTACCGAGTCGCCACAGCGCAACCGGACCCATCCCCGTCCGAACCAGAGCCCGACATCGTCCGGCCTTTTCTCCAGCTCACCCAGGTACCACTGATTGGCCCGTTGCAGATAGTCCAGTTCGTACGCTGCGTAACGACGCGGATCCGCTTCCGTACTGGAACCGGCAGTTCTCAGATCGTCGACGGCGGCCGGCCAGTTGTTCTGCTGGCCACGCGCGGCGGCCCGCCAGGCAAAGACCCGGTGATCGCGCCACCCCAGCCCAATCGCGCGACTGCAGTCAGCTTCTGATCCGCCCGGGTCGTTCTGTCTCAGCCGAATGTATCCACGGAGGGCCGTGGCCTCGCCGCGCTGCAGGTCG
>JBGSVU010000685.1:0-2166 GCA_041752775.1 Pirellulaceae bacterium
CTGAAAAACGCGCTGGCCAGCGTCGCAACCAGCATCAATCCGAACGCGAACCAGATCATTCCGGGGCCTCCTCTCCGTCCACCAGCACCAGCTCGACTGCCATGTTGCCCGGCCCGGCGATATCGACGACGCGAAACTGAAACGGCCCCCACTGGCACTGGTCGCCCACGTGGGCCATCCGCTGCATCGTTTCCTGGATAATTCCGGCCACCGTTACACTGTGCGTGCGGGGAATCTCCACTTCCAGCCGCCGAGCCAGTTGCCGCAGGCTCATGATTCCCGAGACGATCCAGCGATTTTTCTCGAGGGGATGCAGGGGATTCTGGTCCAGCAGCCGTTTGCTGCGGCTGGGCGTGTAGGTAAAGACCGTGTCGAGGATGTCATCCATCGTCAACACGCCGGTCGTTTCACCATATTCATTGACCACAACGGTCACGTCACGTTCTTCCTTGCTCATGCTTTGGAGCGCGTCGGCCACCGTCGCGCACCACGGCAGATAGACGACGGGGCTGGCCAGATGCTCCAGATTCTGCGCCGGCAAGTCGCGCACCGCATCCAGCCGCACGGCCAGTGCAATTTCATCCGTATCCGGTTCTGCGACCAGCAGATAGCCACCGTCCGGGACCTGTTCCTCAAGGTCTTTCAGCGCGACAGGTGGCCGAAAGACTTCGAACTGGGTACGCGGTCGCATCCATTCATCGACGCGAATCGACGACAGCTCAACCATGTTGCGCAGCGCCGCCTGTTCCTGCCGCACGATCGTCTGGTCAGCGCCGGAAATCTCGATCGCCTGTTCGAGGTCGCCCGAATCGAGATATTTTTCTGGCAGAAAATCCGGGATCAGGACCCGCCGCGAAATCCGGTTGATCCGCTCCATCCAGGGTGTTACCGGAGAAATCAGTTTGAGGGCCATCGTCAGTGGCAATGCCACCCACTGCGCCAGGCGGACCGGCAACAACACCCCAACCGTTTTCGGCATCATTTCTCCAAAGAAAATGATCGTCAACAGCGATACCGATCCGAACAGGACCGCGGCCAGCCCCCCATGTTCGGCCGCCCGCTCCAGCCGCAGAGAACAGATCGAACTGACTGCAAAAAACAGAACGTTTACGGCGAGGTTGAAAAACAGGATCCCGGTCAGCAACTGGTCCGGGTTTTCCATCAGCCGGGCCGCCGCTTTCTGCCCCGGGCCGCCCCGCGCCATTTTCTGCCGCTGGGCGGGTTTCAGATAAAACAGCGCCGCTTCACTGGCCGAAAAGAAAGCCGACAGAAACAGCAGCACCAGCATTCCGGCCAGCCACGGAGCCAACTCGCGCAGGATCTCCATCGCGGCTTAACCTCCACCCGTCGAAAACAACGGTAACGGAACGTCTGGCATGGCGGTTATTCGTCTCCTTCGTTGCGGGGCCGGCCCGAGGATGCGAAATGAAACTCGCTGAGCTTGGGCACTGTCAGCGCCACGATGGTCCACCCATAGGCAAACGAAGCCACCACCATCACCGATCCATAATTTTTCAGCAGCAGGCTGGTGATGCAATAGAACATCGCAATCGGCAGAATCGCCGTGCCCACCGCCAGTGCTGTCGACTGGCTGTTCCATCCCAGCGCCGCGTACAGGCCAATCGACCCGCCAATGATCGCCGCCAGAAAAGGTGGCAACTGGGCTTCGACATTTCCCGTAAACGAAACCATCATCATCATCACCGTCACAATGCCCAGAAACAGAAAGAAAACCGTTCCCAGACTGACTCCGATCGAATGCCGACTGCTCTCGTATACCATGCCGCAATGGATTCCCAGTACCGCCACAAACACGTCGAGGATCAACAGCCCCAGCACGAGAAAAACCAGGTTTTCTGTCGAAACCGCCTTGCTGTACCACAAATAGCCGCACATCAGCAGCGGAACCAGAATCACATCGGCCGCAACGTACAGCACGCCCAGCAGTTTTCCTGACAAAAACTCCTTCGGCGACAAATCCGTCATCTGCAACAGGTCCAGTGCCCGCCCGTCCCGCTCCGATGTGATCGATGTGACGGCAAGTGCATTCAGAATCACCAGGGAAACAATCATCAGCGGCGCCATCGGTCGGGCCACGGCCGGGACCGTCACTGCGGTGGACGCGGTGGTCCGGGTGGCCACGCCCGTGGTCACCTGCCACCACAA
>JBGSVU010000686.1:0-13288 GCA_041752775.1 Pirellulaceae bacterium
ATCCGGCTCTGGCAGCATGGCTGTTGCTGGCCCTACCGCAGTCTGCCACAACGTTTTCCGTCGCGGACATCCCGCGTGCCGGTGAAGCTTCAACCTGCAGTTTTTTTGCCCGCGTGGCGCGCTGCCTGGGCCTGGTCTGGCCGGCTCTATCGCAGCACAACCATCGAAACCAGCCCACCCGCCGCGCTTGAGGATCATGGAGGACCGTATGGTTCGCCCGGCCGGGCTGGCCGTCGGATCAGCAGACTCTCCGAAAAATCCCAAAAAAATGGGTACCGACCACTCTCCGGCGCGGCGTGTGGGCACGGTCATTGAAATTGCGGGGCAGCCATTTTTCCCCCGCATCATCCAGCACAACGGCGAGCCGTTCGAGTTGCTGCGCGACCTCGGTTTCAATACGGTCCAGTTGAGTTCCGCGCCGACCGACCAGCAACTGATTTCGGCCAATGACGCCGGAGTCTGGCTGGTTTGTCCGCCGCCGGCATCGCTTGGGATTGTTCCGCTGGGTGACGCTCACGACCGGATCATCGCCTGGAGCCTGGGAAACCGCCGGCGCGGGCCCGATTTTGCCCTCGGGCAACAGCTGCGCGACCAGATCCTCCAGCACGACATCCGCAACGGGCGACCGGTTGTCGCCGAAGTCCAGGACGGATACCAGGCGTGGGGCGGGATGCTGGACGCGGCGATCGTCGGTACCTCGCCACAAGTGGTCGGATTTGATGTGCAGGGTTATGGGCGATGGGTCGATCAGGCGCGGCTGGCACTGGGCGACCGCATTCCGGTTTGGGCCGATGTGCCAGGCGAGTACCCAGTGGAACTGGTCCGACAAATCATGGCGATGGCCGGTCGCGTTCCACCGCTGCCGATGGATCCGCAGACACTTGAACTGTTGGCCTTTCAGGCGATCGCCAACGGCGCCCGCGGCATTCGGGTGACATCGCGTTCCCGGCTGGATGCCAACGACCCCCAAACCCGGCTGCGGGCGCTGACGTTGCGCTGGCTGAATCACCGGCTGGCGGCAACGGAATCGTGGGTCGCATCGGGCGTGATCATCGGCCACGACGATGAGATGGACGGGGGAACGCGGGTTTCCGCCCTGAAAAACAGTCGCGGGCAACTCCTGATCGCGCAGCGCCACAGCAATCAGCCTTTTCCGGTCCCCGGCGACTCACCGGTCCAGACGATACGTTTGCCCGACCGCTGGTCCAGTGTGTCCGACCAGGCCTGGCATGTGACCGACGAAGGCCTGGTGCCGCTGGCCGGACGCTACCACATTGGCGAAACCGAGATCCAGCTGGACCAGGCGCCGTGGTCCAGTCTGGTGGTGGTCACCCAGGACCCTGCCCTGGTCGCGCGAATCAACGAACAACTAAACCGCCTGGCGCTGCGGGGAATGATTGACTTGCGGCGCGAACTGACCAGCCAGTGGCTGGCGATTCTGCAACTGGTGACCGAGCAAATGGAAACCGAAGGCCGCAATACTTCGGAAATCCACGGCGCGGTTACCGACGCGGTCAACCTGCTGCGACAGGCCGAAGCCAATGCCCAGTCATCAGCACCGGCTCTCGCAACCTTTCCGCTGGACCAGGCCGACCAGCGACTGGCCATGGCCCGGCAACGTTTGTTCCGCATCGCGCGCCAGCCATTTTCCGCCCATACCAGCTCGCCGTTGTTGCAACACGCGGCCACACTGCCCGAACACTGGGTTCTCGCCACCGGGTTGGCCAGCCAAAACCGGACGTGGGATCCCAATGGTTTGGCGGGCGGCGATTTCGAGAACCTGCAACACATGCTCAACGCCGGCTGGGAGAATGCGCGACCCGCCGACACCAGTCTGGTGACCGAAGTCGCACTGACGGCTTCCGACCGGTTTGATGGCGAATTCGCCCTGCGGCTGGCGGCCCGCCACGCCGCAGCCCATCCCGGTTTGGCCGAAGCCCCACCTCTGCAAATTACCTCGGCACCCGTTTTCGTCCGCGCCAACAAACTGGTCCGGATTCATGGCTGGGTGCGCATTCCGCAACCGATTACCTCGACCGTTCATGGATTGACGATCTACGACTCTTTGGGTGGTCGCGACCTCGCGGTCTGCTGCCAACAGTCGGCCGAGTGGCAGGAAGTCACGCTTTACCGCGCCGCCGGTGAAGACAGCGAAGTGCGAGTCCGAATCGTGCTGGAAGGTTATGGCGAAGCTTTCGTCGATGAGATGACGGTGCAAACCATTGATTTGCCAGCCGGTCCCGTTGCGTCTGCCACCGCACCTTCGACGCGGCTGAAAAAATAAGAGCCGGTCGCTTCACCCTGTTTACTTTTCACCCTTCGCCTCCAGTGAGAAAAAAGGCTGGAGATGAGGGCCCTGCGGCACAGGCTACTGGACTTTTCCCCGCTGGAACAACATGGTCGCGACCCACGCGATTGCCATTCCGGTCACCAGCCCCACGCCGTGAGCCCAGTTCGCAACACGCAGTCCCAGCGTGTCGGCAAAGGGTGACATGCAGAGTAACATCCATCCAATCATGATGACCACCGTCGATGGAGTCACGAACATGCGGCTGGGCGGGTCGATCACCGACTTGATCCAGATAAAGCCGAACAGTCCATAAACCACGCCCGACATTCCACCGAACAGAGTGATCATCATGTCGCCGAACAGGGCGGGGGGCGAACCCTGCAGACTTTGGGGCACGAGCCCCTGGGCCAAGTTGGAAAACGCAGCCGCCAGCAACACGATCGCTCCCAACCAGACGGTTCCAAAGCGGATCTCCACCATTCGGCCCAGCTGGAACAGCATGACCATGTTGAAAATAATGTGCATCGTTCCAAAGTGGATGAACATCGGTGTCAGCAGACGCCAGACTTCGCCGCGCCAAATGCTGGCCAGTCGAACCGGGATCGCATCAGGGCGGTCGTTGTTTTCCGCCAGGATTTTTTTGGCGGCGTCACCTTCGGTAAAACCAAAGGCCATGGCCTGATAGGCCT
Source organism: Pirellulaceae bacterium (assembly GCA_041752775.1). Classification (GTDB taxonomy): domain Bacteria; phylum Planctomycetota; class Planctomycetia; order Pirellulales; family Pirellulaceae; genus BJ22. The sequence continues at coordinate 2,980 of JBGSVU010000686.1, forward strand.
TGTTGCGGACCAGTTTGTCGGTTGGGACTTCGCCAAAATTGGTCATCAGCGCGACCACGCCACTGATGGCGATCAGCAGGATCGTCAGCGGACTGGAATGCGTCGCGGCCGTTCGGCGCGGACCGTGGACGACGTTTTTGGCGTAGTTCTTCTGGCGCCGGTTTCGTTCCCGTTCGATTTCGGCCGCGCGGCTGTGGGCCTGGCTGTAACGCGGGTCGTCCGGGTTGGCCTGGAACCGGTTCAGCTCCTCGCGGGCCTGCCGCAACTGGTCCTCATGCCGGATCCAGATTTCAAATCCCTTTTCATCGGGCTCAACGTGCGTGTCGACGCCTTCGGCCGTCAGCCAGGCGGCAAGGTTTCTGGCCTCGCGTTCGGAGTTCACCGATCCAATCAGTCTCATGCGGTCCTGGGGAGTTGAAAACGAAAAAATCTGGCCGGAAAAATCTGCGGTTCAGTAAACACCAGTCACGTCACTCCCGCTGCCGTTCCAGTTCACGCTGGACCAGTTCCACTTCGTCGTAATACTCGCGGCGAAACAGTCGGGACGCGGCAGCTTCATCCAGAACCACAATCACATCGCGATGCAACTGCAATGCCGACGCCGTGACCTGGGCTGTGACCGGGCCCTCGATTGTAGCCCGAATGGCCTCGGCTTTGTGTTCGCCCAGTGCAATCAGCAGGCATTGCCTTGAATCGAGGATCGTGCCGACCCCCATTGTGATCGCCATTCGCGGCACCTGGGACTCGTCCCCAAAAAAACGGGCGTTGTCGCGAATGGTCTGGGACGTCAGCGTTTTCAGCCGCGTTCTGCTGCCCAGCGACGATCCGGGTTCATTGAATGCGATGTGCCCATCGACTCCGATGCCGAGCAACTGCAAGTCAATTCCTCCGGCGGCCACAATCTGTCTTTCGTAAACATCACAGCTTTTCTCCAGATCCAGTGCCCGCCCATCCGGCACATGCGTGTTCTGAATGGGGATATTGACCTGGCTGAAGAGGTTGTCGTTCATGAACTGGCGGTAACTCTGGGGGTGCGTCGGCGGCAATCCGACGTATTCATCCAGATTGAAACTGGTAACGCGGGACAAATCGAGGCCTTCCTCGCGATGCATCCGAACGAGCTCCGCGTAGGCCTCTACCGGACTGGAGCCGGTGGCGAACCCGAGTACGGCATCAGGCTTTCTGCGAACCAGCTTTGCGATGATCCGGGCCGCAGTGGCGCTGGCCTGTGCCGCGCCGGATTCGATAATCACTCGCATTTTGTGGGGATGGGGGTAGCTCGGTGGACGAAATGGACCGGGTAAATCGCGGGCTCCAGGACCGAATGACAGCCAACTGCCTTCATCGGAATGCCAGCATCCGGAAATCCTAACGAGGATCGGCCTGGATTTCATGTGGGGCTGGACAATCGCCCGGACCGTTGAGGGGAGATTCAGGGACCATACCGACTGCATTTGCTGACGCTTCCGTGCGGTTTTTGTTGTTTTCCCTGTGAAGGCCTTTCGCCGGTGGGCTTCAATCCCCGGCCATGTCCGGGAGTTGCCTGATTGAGGGGCGGACAACCAGGGGTGTGCCCTGCCGTTTGCTGGTATTGGAGAAAAAAAATCTTCAAAAAGACCGTCCCGGCCAATTCCGACGTTGCTTTCAGGGCCTGTTTTTTGGAAAGTCCCGACTTGGCCGCGCCGGCTGGTTTTCAGCTCCCGTTTTTTTTGATCGATTCCATGAGCCAAGACGCTTTCCGAACGGACCCGCCAGCCCTCGCGCCCGGGAATCATCCCGTCGAAGCTCCTGTTGCGCGCCGATTCTCCAGTCGTCCGGTCACTGCCACTACGGCCGCCGAAGAGAACGTCGACAACGAACTGGTCGAACAAACCCGCAGCCAGATTCGATCGCTGGTCCAGGAGATTACCGATCTGGCCCGCGGCGAAACCAGCCCGGAAGAATTCCATGAAGGCTTCCTGGTCCGGACCACCAGTGCGCTGGCCAGCGCCGGGGGTGCCCTCTGGATTCGCCCGTCTGCGGACAAGCCTTTTGACCTGAAGTATCAAATCAACCTGACCCAGGTTCTGCCCGCCGACAGCCCCGAAGCGCGCAAAACGCACGCGATGTTGTTGCAACGGGTCGCCGCACGGTCCGAGCCGGTTCTGGTGCCACCCAACTCCGGATTCGACGGCAGCGATGCCGCGGCCAATCCCACGGACCTGCTGTTGATCATCGGGCCACTGGTGGTGGCGGGCGAACTGGTCGGGCTGGTCGAGATTTTTCAGCGGCCGGGGGGCGGACCGGCCACGCAGCGCGGCTATCTGCGTTTCCTCGCCCAGATGTGCGATGTGGCGAGTGACTATTTGCGCAACCTGAGGTTGCGCAACTATCTGCAGGAGCAGCAGTTATGGCTGGGGCTGGAGAAATTTTCCCGCCGGATTCACCACGGACTTGATCCCCAGCGGACCGCTTGCGAACTGGCCAACGAAGGCCGCAAGTTGCTGGACTGTGATCGCGTCAGCGTGGCGCTGGCACAGGGCACGGTGGCGAAGGTGGTTGCGGTCAGCGGACTGGACACGATCGAACGTCGCGCCGACCAGGTGAAGAATCTCAACCGTCTGGCCTCGGCTGTGCTGCGCGCCGGACAACCGGTCTGGTACGAAGGCGACAGCAGCGGAATCGCTCCCCAAATCGAATCCGTTCTGCAGCAGTACATTGACCGGTCCCATTCGCGGATGGTGGCCATTCTGCCCATCGTGCAGGACGATCCGGACAGCACTGCCGAATCGTCGCTGACCAGAAAAAAGAATGGCCACGCCGGCCAGCCCGGAAAAATACTCGGCGCCCTGATCCTGGAAAACCTTCAGGACAGCCGGGCTACTGCCCAACTGCGACAGCGTACGCAACTGGTCGCGGCCCACGCCGGGCTGGCACTCGGCAACGCCATCGAACACCACAGCATTTTCCTGATGCCGCTGTGGAAAAGTCTTTCCTGGCTTCGGGCACCTTTCGCAACGTCCCGATTGCCGGGAACCATGTTGGCGCTGACCCTGCTCGCCGCGGTGGCCCTGTTGATGTGCATTGTGCCCTGGCCGTTTACCCTCGGCTCACGCGGACAACTGATTGCCGAACGCCAGCAGGAAATCTATGCGCCCTCGGCGGGAACGCTGGTCCAGATCAACGAGCCGGAGGATCCGATGCAGATCATTCCCGAGGGTGAAGTGCTGGCGACGCTCGTCAACCACGAATTGAGTTTGCAGCGGGAAACTGTCGAAGGCCAGCTGCACGAGACTCGCGAACAGATCTCGAAACTCGGCCGGACACTGAATATGGAGACCGATCCCAAAAACAAAACGCTGCTGCACGGTGATATCGCTTCCCAGCGCCAGACAGAACGCAGTCTCGACAACCAGTTGAAACTGTTGATGCAGCAAACGGCTGACCTGCAGGTTCGCAATCCGATGACCGGTCGCATCGCCAACTGGCAACTGCGGCGGAACCTGCTGGGCCGCCGGGTCGAGGCCGGCCAGAACCTGATGACCGTGGTGGCGCCGGAAACGGCGTGGCAGGTCGAGCTGTACCTGCCGGAAAAACGTGCGGGTCATTTGCTGCAGCGCAGCGACCAGCAAGACGAACCGGTCGCAGTTTCCTTCACGCTGGCCTCCCGTCCTGGCGAGGAGTTTACCGGCCAGGTGCTGTCGGTCGACCAGGTGATGGACGTCTACGACGACCAGGGGAACGCGATCCGGGTGCTGGTTGGTTTTGACAACGGGCAACTGGCCGACGAGCTGCGCCGCAGCGGGACGCGCGTCACCGCCCGGCTGCATTGTGGCATCCGCCCGGTGGGCTATGTGCTGTTCCACGAGTTGATCGAAACGGTCAGTGCCTCAGTCAAACTGTGGTTCTGAATGCGGACTGGTCTGCCAGCAGGTCCGGCATTCCGTCAAGTCGCACGTCAACCTGTGCCGAATATTCTGATAGGCTGAAGGCGGCAAATTGGGGGATTTCCCCGTTTTTTGACTTGTCAGACCGGGTACGTAGCCCAGGATAACAGTTCAGGCCTGCGTGTATCTGTCTTGGGGGGAATCCATGAGCAAAACTTTTTTGACCATTGTGGCGGCAAACATCGTTTGTCTGGCCAGTTGCCTGCCCGGCACCACGGCCCAGGAAGTAGGTCCATTCAAACCGAATCCCCGAACCCTGGAAAACCTGCCAGCCTTCCAGCCACCCAACCAGGAACCGGCCCAGCCCGGCCTGCAAGCTCAACCGCCCCAGACATCCCAGGATTCAAACGGCGCGGTGACCGTTCACAACTGCGGCGTTCAGTTGATCGAAGACATCGACTTGCCGGCGCGCGAAGCCGGTCAACTGGTCGAAGTCCGCGTGCACGAAGGCGACATGGTCAAACGCGACCAGCTGGTGGCGCGAATCGACGACACTCTGGCGAGACGTTCGCTGGAGGAATCCACCTTTCGCCACCAGATGTCCAGCAGCAAGGCCAACGATACAACAGAAATAGATTCGGCCCGTCGCCTGCTGGAATATGCCGAGGACCGTTATCAAAAATCGCGCGCGCTGTACATCAAGGGAAACGAAAGCGAAGCCAAATACAACGAAGCCCTCACCAACCTGGAAATTCAGCGGCTGAAACTGGCCAGCGCCGAAAACGAGCGGAAGATCGCCGCCATCGATGCCCAGGCCGAAATGGTCAAAGTCAATGCAGCCCAGGACAGTATCCAGCGTCACGCCCTGATGTCACCCGTCAATGGCGTGGTTTTCGAAGTCGCCAAACAGGGGAGCGAATGGGTCAACGCTGGTGAAAAGGTATTGCGAATTGCCCGGATGGACCGTTTGAGAGTCATTGGCCGCGTCGATCACACCCGCTTCGATCCGTCCCAGGTGGCCAACCGGCGCGTGACCGCCACGGCGACGCTGGCCAATGGACGCCAGGTGGAATTTTCCGGCCAGGTGGTCTTCGTCGCCCTGGAAAAAGTCGGCTCGGAAGAACACGAAGTCTGGGCCGAAGTCGACAACCGGATCGAGAACGACTTTTGGCAACTGCTGCCCGGGAGCAACGTCTCGCTGACGATCCATTACGGAGAAGCCCCGCTGCCACCCCGCGCCACCAGCCAGATCTCCGGTCCGCTGAGCAACCAGCCGGCCAGCCTGGCCGCGCCCAGCGTCCAGCGATAAAAAGCAGCCAGGAACTGGCACGGCAAAAACTCCATATTCTGGCGTCGATCTGCACTAATTTCAGACATCACAAAATACACCAGTCACTCAACGTCGCAGCAGACGGCGGATTGCCGGGGTTGTTTCGCGGGCCGTGCCGGTTTCACCCGACGGAGATGACGGTCGGGGGCGACCGGAAGTTGGCGACAGCGGTGTTTCTTCGTATTGCGGGCGCAGAGTGGATGCATCGAACGAGTAGGGAACGAAATCGTTGCCCCGCAACATTCCTGTATCCAGGGTGCCGTTCAGCGGCGGATTGGTGGGATCGACCGGAGTGTTGTTTGCGGGCGGCGCCGTTTCATTCGATTCGGGCAGAAAGTCGACCGGTCCTGTAGCATCGGTCGGGTCCGAATCCTGATCCCTGGGTGAGTCGCTGCGGGTGGGCCGGGACTGTTCCATGGGCAATTCGCATTCGAGGCAGGTTGGGTCCAGCCCCATCTCGGTGACATAGCGGTAGGCCAGGTCGCGGTCGATGGTGCCGGGATCGATCCAGTGGCCGTTCTCGTCCAGGCGAAAGGTGCCGAGGTCGTAGTCGAGATTGCGCCGCAGGGCCTCGTAATCCACCCAAACATCGAGGAACCGGCCCTGCGCCGACTGCAGGTTGTTGATCGCGCCGGTCAAGTCACGTGCGGTGGTGGCACCCAGTCCGGTTCGCGCCCCGCCGCCCTGGACAAAGGCGGCCGGTTTGTCGAGATTCAGGCGCGAAGCTTCGACCTGGGAGATCGCAACCTGCACACTGATCCGGTTCAGTTCGAACAGAATCTTGTTCAGCTCCACGGTTCGCAACAGCTGCCTCAGGTTGCGCGAAGCTTCGTCTTCGAACTGGTAAAACGACCGGCGGGCCTGCTGGTACTGGATCAGGGTCTGGCGATACTGGTTCCGTTCCGACATCCGGATCAGCGGCGTGTCAAAACGGAATCCGCCACGCAGATTGCCATTTTCGTAACGGATCCGGAACGGGTTGTCGCCGACGTTGCCGACGCCGCCTTCCAGCACCAGATCGAACTGCGATTCCAGCTGGTCACCCACAAACTCGATTTGCCGCCAGCGATCGACCAGGCTGGCACGGGCGTTCATCCAGTCCAGACGCAGGCAGCGCGCCATGGCCGTCGCGGTGTCGGCATCGAGATTGATTTCCGCCAGTGAAATCGAGTTGGAGCGGGCCTGGGCCTGGGTCAGCGAAAGCTCGATCAGGTAGTTGCTCAACTGGGTCAGCTGTCGGGGGATTTCGATCAGCAGGTTGTCCTGAAGGTAGTCGTAGAACTCGGGCGCACTGGTTTCCGCCCGTTTTTCGGCGATGCCGTCCACGGCCCCGATCAGGACTTCGATCTGCTGCTGGATTTGTTCGACTTTCTGGATGGACAGTTTCAGCTGTTCGCGCAGGTTATCGGGTTGGGGAATATTGTCGGGATCCAGCAGGGAGTCATCGACTTCGGCCAGGACCAGTCCCGCGCGGACCCTGTCTCTCAGTTCCAGCAGGTACTCGACCCGTTTGGGCCGTTCCTGCTCCAGCAGCTTCAGGTCGGCCTCGACTTCCTGCTGGTCCCTGTCCAGAACTTCCTGGGTAGTTGCCAGCGCGGTTTCCAGTTGTGGTTTCAGGGCCTGCACGAGTTCATCCAGCTGGTCTGAAAACTGAAACCCGGCGGCTTCGGTGATTTGCCGGTCGGCCGGGACAATAGTGCCGATATCGACCAGCTGGAATCCGATGTCTTTTCGCAGCTGGTTGATTTTGAACTGGCGTTCCTGGAGTGCATCGCCTGTGAATTCAAAATTGTCGAGAAATGGATCGACCAGTTCCAGGTTCAGCCACGGCGGCAGTCCGAGCGTTTGTTTGAAACGGTCCAGCTGGTTCTGGTAATTGGTCAACTGGGTCAGCAGATTTGCCTGGGATGAGTAGAGCGATGTTTCGGCCTGGCTGACCTGCAGTTTGTCCAGCCGTTCGCGGGCAAAGAACTCGCGGAACTGGTCGACCACATCCTGTTGCTGTTGCACGTTGAATTTGGCAAACCGGATTTGCTGTTGCGATGCCAACAGGCCCAGCAGTCCCGAAGCGGTGGTCGGAGACGCCGTCGGCGGTGCCAGGAAATTGCCCCCGCGTGAGGGGCCCTGTCCGGGCGATCGCCCCGTGATGACCTGCAGGTAAAACCCCTGCTGGTACCGCTCCATCTGGCGGACGTTGGCCAGCAGCGTGCGTTCGACCTGAGTCAGCGATTCCATAATCCGGTCGCGGCCGCCATTGCGCAACAGCGGCTGGACGAGAGAAAAATTGATCAGGCTGCTGGCCGTCTGGGTATTGGCTCCGGCAAAATTCCAGAGAATGCTGTTGGCCAGCCCGACTGTGAAGTTGGCACCGGTGGTCGTCAGCTTGCGGTAGTTGATCCCGCCGCCGGTTGCACCCAGCGATCCGGAAAGCGTGGTCCGCGATGTTCCGCCGCCCCGGAAACGACCCTGCGTTTCGAGGAACGAGTTGAAACCGGCGAACAACTGTGAATCGAAACCAAACCGTTCCAGCGAAACGTCGAGCGCCGACAGATACAGTTCTTCCCGCTGACGCTGGTAGTCACTGGAGTTGATAAACGCCATTTCGACAGCCGACCTGGAATCGACGACGACGACGCCTTTTTCGTTGCGCGGCAACCACGCCATCCATTCGGGATTCTCTGCGTAGTTCGTGTCGCCGTTGGCGTGCCAGTGGGGATAGCCGCTGCGACCATCAACGCAGTTCATCAGTTTGTGGGACTGGGGATCGTCGGGCGGAATCGGTGGGTGGTCTTTGGAAAACGGGTCGAACAGGCGGCTGGAGGGATCAATGTCCAGTTGTCCGGTCGCGGCGGTCAGCCGGGGATCGTAGATTTTCTCTTCGACCAGCAGGCGGGCTTCCTGGTCGGCCATCCGCCGGTAGTAGCCACGGTGGCAGGCCGGCAATACGACAATTCCGGCGGCAACCAGCAAGCTGGCGACGCAGATCCATGCGCGGGACTGGGTCACAAAACTCCTCCTTGAGTTTTTGGATTGTCGGACCGTCTTTACAGTGTCCAGTGCGCCAAACCCCGGAATGGTACTGCCCGGAATGGCTTCGGGACCGGCGCGGACATGTGAAAACGGAGTGGGAATTCAGTGATGCGGGAACATCCCGAATTCCCCGACCAGGTCGATCGGCTCCAGGCGGGCCAGCGTCAATCCGTGCGGGAAATGCCGGTTTTGATGCGAATATCGCCTGTTCTGGTATTCGGGGATATCCGTATTGCAACTTAAGAAATTGTTGACAACAGCCATATCAGGCGACCAGGGCAATTTGGGTTGAATCAATCTGGCGAGACAGACGATTTGATTTGTTGACCCGGAATGTTGCCCAATTTATCATGGAAGTTGCGGACGAAACGGGTTTTTGTGCCGCTTGTCAGACGACGGAACCAGAATTCCCGATTCCCCTGTATCGCCCAGTCGTTACAGTTTGCGATCCACTCAGCCACCAGCCGGATTCATGATTACCTATTTGATTTTTGGACTGTTGTTTGTCCTGCTGATCGTATTCTCGATCCTGACGGCAAAGAACTGGCACTGGTCGCAGATCGTGATTCTCTGTCTGATCTATCTGGTCGGAGTCGCTGCGGTTTTTGGGGCTGCCAGCACGCTGGCCAAACGCCGCGACGCTCTGATCGAGGTCAAAAAGTCCTCCGAAGAGCTGGACACCCTGACCGAGCAGCTGACCCGTCAGCGGTTCGGCGATCCGGAAAACATTCGCTACTCCGCGGATTCCCTGTACGGCGTGGAGGAGGCCCTGAAGCTGGAACTGGCTGGCCGCGGTCGTGTCTGGATGAATGGTCAGGTTGCGGACGCCAACGGCAATCGCAAATTTACGTTTCCGGTTTCCCGTGAGGCCGGCAATCCTGACATTGGTGCGCTGCAGAACGCCGTGGTTTTTGCTTTTCTCGACGAACAGTTTGGCGAATTGACCTATCCCGGCAAATTTGTCGGAACCTTCCGCGTGGCCAATGAGACAGCCGATTCGCTTGAGCTGGAACCCCGCCTGCTGCTGAACGACGAGATTTACCAGCTGCCTGGTACGTGGACCCTCTACGAAAAAATGCCGAGTGACCAGTACCAGATTTTCAGCCGGCAAAAAGAAGATGGTACCGGAGAACTGTCGCTGGACGAATTTCGCGCCAAACTGGAAACCGAATTGCCGCCCGAACTGGTTGGCATGGAACCGGGCAGCGCGGACTACGAAGCGTTCATCGACCAGTTCCTGTTCGACGGTCGCTCGATCGGCGAAATCGAAAACTGGCTGGAGACAGCGGAAAACCGCATCAGCCGGGTTTTCACTCCGGATCCCGACGAGGTTTTCGTCAAATACCGTTTTGACAGGAAATCCAGCCGCAGTTACAAGGTCGATGCCCAGGGCAACCTGGAAACTGACGGGGGCTACAATTTCCTGGGTGAAGCGATTGATCCTGCGCTGCATCTCGGTCCGCCCGACGTTGAATTCGGACCGGACGATGAAGTCCTGATTGATTTGCCCAGCGCAACGGGATACCAGCGCGTGGATGGGTCGCGTGTTCCGGCCTTTCCCCAGGTGGAAAGTGTCACCGAACTGGACCGGATCTACAAACGCCAGTTGTATGATTTTCCGGCCATGTTTGCCGACCTGCGGCGCCAGTCCGCGGCGCTCGACGCGCGGACGGCAGAGATGATTCGCCAGAACGAGATCCAGGAACAGGCCTTCAACAACATGTCTTCGCAGATTGCCCTGCGACAGGAACAGATCCAGAAAATCCAGCAGGACAACGAAAATCTGCAAAAAGATGTCGAGGCGATCAACGCCCTGCTGCAACAGCGGACCGAAGAAGTCGCGCTGATTCGTCAGGAACTGAATGACCTGGAACGCAAACTGAACGCCCAGCGTTCGGGCCGCGATGGCAAGCCGTTGCCGGCACCCTGATTTTCCGGAAACCGGTTGTCTTTTTTGCCCGGCTCCTTTCCGGGGTCCGGGCAACTCCTGCCCGCTATTGCGATTGTGCGGCGCGCCGCGTAACCCTCCCGACCGTTGCCCCTGACAGAACCGGTCCGGCAAAATTGCGCGGGATGGCCTGGT
>JBGSVU010000687.1:0-3478 GCA_041752775.1 Pirellulaceae bacterium
CGCCACAAACCCGTTCAGGTCAACCGTCAAAACAAACGTACCACTGACCGGATCCGGAGCGGACACGATTCCCTGGGAGAATGTCAGCGGTTTGTACCGCCGCTGCTGTTCCGGCAACTGCAGACTGTTGGCACGGGCGTAGTCAATTTTCAAATCGCTGATCACCACATGAGTGGACTGCCGCACGGCGAACAGTCCCCGCTGGTAGTCGTCCACGACGATGACAGCACCGTTGCCGCGAATCAACGTGTTCTCGTGCCTGAAAATGTCAAACAGCGGCGTCGTCGCACCCCATCCGGCTGGCACAGAGACGTTGTAAACTCCAGGCGCGAAACGGACTTCGAAATCCCCCGGCATGGATGCAGCCAGAACCAGCGCCGCCTGGATCGCCGCCCAGTCGTCCTGGTCATCGTCGGGAGTGGCAGCGACCGTGACGGAGGCACCGGTATGTTGCAGAATCGACAAATCCGGTGCCGCGCGCGGGACCAGCCGGACGATCGAAAAATCGGTCAGAAAACTGTCGTGGATGTGATTGCTGTTGGCTCCAAACGCGACAAATATCCGGTCGCCTTTCTTCAGAAAACCAAGGCTTCCGTCAAATCCGGTCACCTGACCACCAGGCACAACCCGCGTCGTGACGGGTTGCGATTTCCCATCGTTGATCTGAACCCGCACGGTCACACCATCATCGGACAGCGCCGAAACCGACAGAAAGCTGTCGCGGATTCCATACAACCCGCTGGCAGGAACAGCAAACGCCGCGATCGAATACCGCGCGGCGTATTTTCCACCCACCGTTCCCAGCCCCGGATGTCCCCCCAACGGGCCCAGTCGCAAATGGTAGTCCGGAGCGTGCGACGGATCGGCATCTCCGTCAGCGGTCCAGAAAGCCTCGGACGGCAACAGCGGACGAAAACTGCCCGGATCGCCAATCGCACCGCTGCCGAGGTTTCCAGCCGGGCCGCCAGGCGACCATCCCGCCGGAGCATTCCAGAGATACTGCCAGGAACCGGTGTTGCCTGCCAGCGAAAAACCGGAACGGTAATTCCCGATCGGTTGTTCCCGTTCCGGGTGAATCCAGATTTTGTAATCGGTCAGAAAATAGTCGGAATTGTTGTTTTCGTTCGCGCCAAAGGCCACATGAATCGTGTCACCGCCGGCCAGATATCCCAGCTCCGTGTCAAAGTAGGCCCGCATCCCGGGCTTGACCAGACCCTGCTCCACCGGTGCTTCGCGATTCACAAAAACCCTGAACTCAACTCCATCCGAACTGGCTGGTGACTGCAACATGTCCACAAAACTGTCGCCAAGCGAGTAGTAACCCGACTGGTCCACCGTAAACGAAGCGACCGCAAACCGGTCGTGCTGGTTCTGGCCCGCACCATCGTATCCAGCCGGGCCGGCAACACCGCCCAGGCCGTGCAGACGCAGGTGGCCCGCAGGGAAATTGTTTCCACCGTTCATGTCGCCGTCAGGTGACCAGTTCGTTCCCACGCCCGTCGGACTGAGAAGGGCCAGCCCGGTTTGCAGCGAAGCCATCGAACCTGTCGTCAGGTCGCCCGAATTTCCGTTGCTGTTCCAACCGGCCGGAGCGTTCCATTGGTAAGCCCATCCGGATTGAGGCGACTGGCCAGGCCCCGGGAAATCATCCTGGTAGGCGGCAACCGCAACCGCCAGCAACCTTTTCTCGTCCAGTCGTTGATAGAGGCAATCGTTGGCGGGAGATTTTCGTTTGGGAATATTCAATTTTCGGAATCGCTGGAGTTTACCCGCCGAATCGGGCCGGTACCGGCTGGGTTTCCGACGGTTGTTCACGGGGCATCAGCTCGGCAGGGGTGGGTAATCCAATTATTCCGGAATCAGGCACGACAAATGGCCTGCTCCGGGCCCCCACCATGATAAATAAAAATCATCCGGAGGTTCGCTGCGCCCGAATTAACAACCCAACGGACCTGGCATCCCCCGCTGGTACTCCGGGTGATAAAACCGGAACCAGAATTTCCGCAATGCAACCATTTTCCTTTTATCGCGGCTGGTCGCGGCGCTTGCGAACCTGCTGGCTGTAGCGTTCCAGCAACTTGCGCTCGCGGCGACTCAGGCTGGATTCCCCTTCGCGGCTGATTTTGTCCAGAATCGCGTCAGCCTGAGACTGCAGGACATCCCCATCCCCATCCTCCGCATCGGGATCGTGCACACGCAACCGGCTGCGCTTCGACACCAATCCCCGCAACTTGTCCAGCAGACCCGACCAGTCCAGCCAGTTCAACTGCAGATTCCAGTAAATGCAGGCAGCACCAAACGCCAGCCCGAACAGGTGGGCTTCGCCCGCGATGTGAGACTCTTTGGAAAAACTGTTCAGCAAGTCCATTCCCACAATCACAAGACCGAGGATCCAGGCGCGAATCGGTACGATCCCAAACAGCAGGAGAGTCGAGCGGGGAAATTTGAAAATAAACATCGCCACGACCGCCGACACCGCGCCGCTGGCTCCGTACACCCCACCGGCCTGTCCCTTGAACTGGCTGACCAGCACCCAGCCCAGGCCGGAGACGACAATTGCCGCGAGGTAGATTCGCAAAAACCGTTTCGAACCGAGTACGACTTCAATCGGTCGCCCCAGAAAAAAAAGCGTCAGCATGTTGCCGCCGACGTGCATGATCCCCATGCGGCTGTCCAGCGGCGAATGGGCAAAACCATACGTGAGAAATTTCCACCAGTTCCAGGGCTGACGAAGGGTTTCTGGCGTCAGCGCCATCGTGTCACTGATCAAATGGGATCCGGGGCCGGTCGAAGGCGAAAAGGCATCCAGCAAAAAAATCGCCACGTTGATCACGATCAGCGGAATGACAAAGGTCCGCGCCTGGGCTGCCTCCCAGCTGTTGCGGCGATCGACATCGTCACGATAGTATCCCCGATCGTATAGTCCCATGATTCCATACAGCCCGCTGGCCGATCACCTTGTACGTACTGACGGCCTGCCCCAAAAGGAAACCGACCCGACTTGCCTGTTCCGGAAGCCTGAATTGACGGGAAACAGCCCCTGTTGCAATTCCAGGCAGCAGGGTTTTTCCCGACGAAAATCCGGGCAACCAGCCATCCGCCCCCAAATCAGATTTTCTGCTACCCAAATATACTCATCCCGGACAACTCCGGACCATGGCAGCACCTGAACTGCGGTCCAGAATTGAAGTGATGATGCCAAAAAGCAACACCACCCGTCCCAGGACTTCAGAATCGTGTCTGCTTCCCGGAAAATCGTCCAAAACCTGGCTGTTGCCACAAAATTTCCGGGCTTTTTGCCGGCTGGCAGCGAAATTTGTAAAACCCGTTCAGGATCGGCGCTTTAGAGCATGTCCCAAACGGGATCAGACCCCTGGAAAGGCAGAGCGGGTCAGACCCCTTTTGGGATGCGCTCTTTAACGCACGAAGGGTGGCGGCAATCCGCAGCTGCCGCAGCCGCGCAAGATATTCAGACAAC
>JBGSVU010000688.1:0-4693 GCA_041752775.1 Pirellulaceae bacterium
AGGACTCTGGGCAAGCTGCGTTGAGCCTGCCGCCAATGACGATCCTGCTTATTGTTCCGTTCGTACCAGCCGATCGTTTTATGCAGGCACATTGTCTTGCACGGAAGTCGTCTGGAGGTACATGACGTGAGGGTTCTAAAAACTCTGTTGGCAGTCGCGGTGATCGCGTGCTGTGCACAAACTGTGCGAGCGCAGTGGCCGGATACAACCGGAACCAGCAACGGCCGGTTCTGGATGGAAGCCAATGCCAAGTTCCTCGATCGTCCAGGATCGCAGCTGGGATTGCCCCTGATCACCAACGATGTGACCCGGGAGGTTTTGCTGACCTCCGACCAGATCACTGACCTGAATACGGATGCCGGTGCCGAAGTCCGTTTCGGTTCGCACAGCAAACTGTTGGGGATTGACTGGGAAATCGGTGGGCAGTTTGGTGGATGGGATTCGACGTACAGCTTCGACGGCCCGGACCTGGTCTCGCCATTTTTCCCGGACCTCGATCCGGGAAATGTTGGCATCAACTACACGTCCGACTTTTCCAGCCTTGAGCTGAGCTGGAGAAAAGCAGTGGTTCCGGGGCTGACATTTACGACCGGCCCGCGTTACTTTCGCATGGTCGAAGAAATGGTCTCAACCACCCGAACGACTTTTGATACAGTCCTGGGACCCGTCGACCTTGACACCAACAACACGGTCACCGCCCGCAACTCGGCCGTGGGATGGCAATTGGGCCTGGAGTACAACCAGCCTGTCACACGGGATGTCTACCTGCAGGGCTTTGTCCGGACCTCGGGATTGCTGAACGCTGCCCGGGTGACGCGGTCTGACGTGACCTCCATTACCGATTTGACCAGTGAAACCCGGGACAAAGACACTGGCATGTTCATCGGCACCACAGGCGGCCGGATTTACTTCTCAATCCTGCCACGCAACCTGTATTCCTATGCGGGTTACGAAGCCACCTGGATCGATGGTGTTGCGATTGCCCCAACCCAGTTATTGTTCACCAGTGGGCCAGAATCATTGCCTACATCGAACACGATTTTCTGGCATGCGATCACATTCGGTTTGCGATTCACCTATTAGAATGTGGGGGCAGGAAGGGCGACGGAAAAAAGCCACGTGGTTCGCGGAAAAACCAAAAGCCGGCGGCGGGATTCGAACCCGCAACCCCCGCTTTACGAAAGCGGTGCTCTACCAATTGAAGCTACGCTGGCATGGATTTTGTTTGACCACGACACTCTTCCCCACAACAATTCTGCTGCGACAGTCCATTGCGGTCCCCGCGGGCAGGAATTCCAGACAACAACTGGAAGGTAGCGGTGACCAGTCCAGTGGAAGATGCCGGAACAGCCGATTTTAGCACTTGCGGCAGAAATCGTCCAGCCAGGAACGCAGTCATCATGAGGCCTGCGCCGGTCGCCACACTTCAGCCACCGGACGAAATTCACGTTGCGGCCCGCGCACCTGGATCGGGACTATGACCGTCGGACAGGCGTTATTTGCGTGGCGATCCCTGTTTCCGTTCCCGCTGTTTTTCCTGCTCTTTTTCCCTCTGGGGGTCTTCCAGCCGGCGCAGCCACTCCAGCAGCAGGCTGCCCACTGTATGCAGTGATGCGGCGGAGCAGTTTTCGGGAATGTCCTGCATGGTGTGCCAATAGGCGTTCTTGCCGTCTTCATCGGGATAGTCGAAATCGATGATGTCGCAGGTCTCGATCCGCGCAATCGTATTCAGCGGCAAATGGTCGTCGCGAATGACATGTTTCTTTTGCGGAACAAATTCTTTCAGCCCCATGTCGCGGGCCACATTCCACACACTCTGCGTCAGCCGGGGTGCCATGTTGAGGGAGTTTTCCTCGTAGTAGATCTGCAGATTTTTGTCGCCCACCATGTCAATCAGAATTGCATAGTTGTAGCGCACGTCCCATTCGCCGCGCGCATAGGCGTTGGCAAAAGCTGTGGAACCGAGAAACATCGGGTCGCGCTGGGCAACGTAGACAAACTCTTCGCCATCGAAAAAACAGAGGTCGATGCCATAGGCTCCGGGCAAACTGCCCAGATGTTTGGCCAGTTCCGCGAGGACACCGACACCACTGGCACCGTCGTTGGCGCCCAGAAAAATTCCCTGCGGATTTTTTGGGTCGCGATCGGCAAACGGTCGCGTGTCGAAATGGCAGCAGAGCAGAATCCGTTTTTCCCGGTCGGGATGCCAGCGGGCAAAAAGGTTGATCAGTTCAGTGGCCTGGCCGGTAGCGGGTGAATTGACCTGAAACCGGTGTTCATGGATCGTGGCGCCCTGGGCTTCGAGGTGCTCAATCAGCATCTGGCGCTGTTTCTGCATCCCCTCGCTGCCACTGATCCGCGGACCGATGTCGCAAATCTGTTTCAGAACCTCGTAGGCAAACTCTCCATCGAAGACGGACTCCCGGTCATTGTCTGCTGCCGATTCGATCCGGATTGCTCCTTCCTGCCCCGGTTTTTTTTCAGCGAAACCACTGCCTTCCTGGGCCGCAGCCGATGCGGTGACGAGTACGAACGCGCAGCAGAGCAGCGCGGATCTGATCGCGCCACGGTCCAGGCTCGCCAACAAACCGGGGCGCTGCCAGTCGATTGCCGGCGCGTCGTTCCCTGCTCCGGACATGAAACTGCGGGGTTCTGGCCGGCCGTTTTCCGGATTGCGCTGGTACCTGACCTGGTGTTGTGAAATCTTCACAATTACCGTCCTGACTGTGGGAGTTGAATTCGCGTGAGGAAGAACCGTACTGGCAGTTCCAGTCCCCGTCGCGGTTGACTGAATTGTAGGGTATGCCCAATGGGGGCAGCAAACGGGAAATTTCCGGTTTGGCCCAAACGGGGGAAGCCGGCAGGTTTCCCCGCGAATGTGAAAAGTGGTTTGGCTGTCCCAAAACAGTCGAGTGAACTATGATGTCCCGTTTTGAAAACAGTTCTTCACGATCCGGAAAACCGGCGGCTGGCGATGGCCAGCATCGAAATGGACGATTCGGCAACTGCGCCTTCGCAAACTGCAACACCCGCTTCAGACACGCAAAAACCGTTGGCGAAACTACCCGCGCGACTTACGCTGGGCGGATGTTTGGGAACGTGTGTGGTCCTGTTGTCGCTGGTGCCGGTCGGCCTGTTTGCCTATTCCTTTCTGGGGCCGTGGTACTTCCTCGCTGAACTGGTGGTTAATTTTCGCTGGCAGATGCTGGGCCTTTTGCTGCCTTTTCCGGTTTTGTTGCTGATTTTTCGCCGCTTCCGGATGGCGCTGCTGGTGGGGCTGGTGACGCTGGTGTGCGCGTGGCCGCTGGTGTCCATCCGTTTTCCGGACACCCGCGCGACGGCAGGAACGAGGCATGTCCGGCTGATGACTTTCAATGTGCTGGGGAACAACCGGGCGTTTGCCGAAGTTCTGGATGAAATCCGCCGCGCCGATCCGGATATCCTGCTGGTGCATGAATTTACGAGGCACTGGGAAAAGGCGCTGAAGGAACTGCAGCAGGACTATCCCTCCTTCGTATTGCAACCGCGCTATCACGGGCACGGGATCGGTGTTTATTCCCGCCTGCCGATTGTGCAGTCAGCGATTCAGCCGCTGGGCTCCCGGGAGGTCAGCAAGCCCGAGTTTGTGGATATTCCGGCGATTGATTTTACCGTCGATGTGGACGGCGAGCTGTTGCGGCTGCTGGCAGTTCACTTTACGAGTCCGGGCGAGACGGACCGGTTGCTGATGCGCAACGCACAGATGCAGACCGCTGCCAGAATTCTGAAGGGCAGTTCCGGTCCAACGGTCGTCGCGGGGGATTTTAACTGCACACCGTTCTCGACGCAGTTTCAGCGACTGCTGCATGAAACCGGGTTGCGCGACAGCCGCCAGGGGTTCGGCTATCACGCCACGTTTCCCAATGTTCCCCGCTGGGCTCGCGTGCCGATCGATCATGTGCTGGTTTCGGACAGGATCGCGGTAACCGGCCGGCGACTGGGAGCCGCTGCGGGGTCGGATCATCTGCCGGTGATTTGCGACATTTCGTTCGGCGGAGAATACGGCCAGGACAGCCCCGCGGCGGCGGCAGTTGAAAAAACGGCGGAAAGCGGTGAGGATGCGGGCAAAGAAAAATGACCACCAGCCAGTTTTTACCGTTTTGAGCTGCGCATGCTGACTGATCTGATTCTGGGGACAGCCGGGCACATTGATCACGGCAAATCGTCGCTGATTCGGGCATTGACGGGTCAGGAGACGGATCGCCTGCCTGAAGAAAAAAAACGGGGGATCACGATTGAGCTGGGTTATGCCTTTCTGGAGCTTCCGCCCTTTCGGCTGGGCATTGTCGATGTGCCGGGACATGAAAAATTTGTTCGACAGATGCTGTCGGGCGCGACAGGAATGGACTTGGCGTTACTGGTTGTCGCTGCCGATGACTCGGTCAAGCAGCAGACCCGCGAGCATCTCGACATTTTGCGGATGCTCGACTTGCCTGCCGGCGTGATCGCGCTGACAAAAACGGATCTGGTCGACCCCGACTGGTTGCAGCTGGTGCAGGAAGAAATCGCCGAACTGGTCGCGGGGACTTTTCTTGCCACCGCTCCGGTCGTTCCCGTCAGCTCGCGAACGGGTGCAGGCCTGGACGCGTTGCGGGAGGCGCTGCGGGCCGCGGCCGAAATCGCCGCCAACTCCAGCCGCCAATTGCGTCTGGCG
>JBGSVU010000689.1:0-2173 GCA_041752775.1 Pirellulaceae bacterium
CCAACTGGCCCGCCAGCCGGAATACGGGCCCAGATAGAAGCCCGTGTCGGCCGACCTGCCGCTGAGGACCGGATTGTATTCGGCGATTGAGGTGCAGCGGACGATGATGATTCGGCCGGAAGGGCCGTGATTCCCTTCAGGCGGCCGGCGTTTGGACCGGTCAGTCAATTTGTTGCCAAAGAGTTGATTCAATTTTGGCTGGGGGCGGGTATGATAGTACTCCCACGCCGCCACAAAACGCCAGTTGGCGGCCGAATCGCCTGCCGCAACTGCGTGCACGGCAGGTTGTGGGTTGGCATTCAATTTTCGGCGGTCGGCTCGGCCTGCCGGCTAGGTAATCGGAACGAAGAATCGAGGGTGGGTCCATGCAGGGTGCAGAAAACGCCTGGTTGAAACTGTTGATCAAGGCCGGCGTAGTCAGCGAAGACCAGATCAGTGACGCCGCCGGGCTGGCCAAACAACAGAATGTTCCCATCGGAAAATCGCTGGTCAAACTGGGGTACGCGACCGAAGAAGAGGTCGTTCGGGCCCAGGCCAAATCCTCCCGAATCCCCTACGTCGACCTCGATACCATCAATATTCCCGAACGGGTCGTCGAACTGATGCCCGAATCGGTCGCCCGCGAAAACGTCGTGCTCCCCATGTCATTCGAAGACGGGAAGCTGACAATTGCGATGTCCAATGCCTCCGATGTCGACACGATGGACAAACTGCGGTTCATTCTCAATCGCGATATCGCTGTGGCCCTCGCCACCCAGGCCAAGATTCTCGAATATATCAACCGGCTGTACGGGCAGGTCGAAGGGGAATCGGCGGACTCCATTTTGCAGGAATTTACCGATACAGCGATCGATTTCACCGAAACCGAAGACGAATCGGGGGGTAAAGAGGACACGGTTGATGAATCGAGTGCCCCGATCGTCCGCCTCGTACAGTTGATGATCACCGAAGCCGTCCAGTTGCGGGCATCCGATATCCACGTCGAGCCCTTTGAGGACCGGGTTCGCATCCGCTACCGGATCGACGGGATTCTGCACGAACGCGACACCCTGCCCCGCCGGCAGCTGGGGGCGATCATTTCCCGCATCAAGATTCTGGCCAAAATCGACATCGCCGAACGCCGCCGTCCGCAGGACGGTCGGATCAAGGTCTCGGTGGGTGAAAAAGAACTCGACCTGCGAGTCAGTATTATTCCTACCAACCACGGCCAGTCTTCGGTGATGCGGTTGCTGGACAAGGACAACATTAGGGTCAGCGTCAAACAGCTCGGATTTTCCGAACAGACGTTTAAAACATTCTCGGGGCTGATCCGTCGTCCCAACGGAATCATTTTGGTGACAGGTCCCACCGGGTCGGGAAAAACGACGACGCTCTACGCCGCGATGAACAGCCTGAACCGACCCGACCGGAAAATCATTACGGCGGAAGACCCCGTCGAGTACTACCTCCCTGGAATCAACCAGGTCGAGGTCCGCCACTCCATCGGGTTGGACTTTGCCCGCATTATCCGCTCGATGTTGCGGCAGGCACCAAACATCATCCTCGTTGGGGAAATGCGTGACGCCGAGACGGTTTCGATGGGTATCCAGGCCAGTTTGACTGGACACTTGGTATTCAGTACACTGCATACGAACGATGCGCCCAGTGCTGTGACGCGAATGGTCGATATGGGTGTGCCTGGATATCTGGTGGCATCCAGCGTCGTGGCGATTATCGCGCAGCGGTTGGTGCGGACAATTTGCAGCAAGTGCAAAGCGAGGTACACCCCGTCTCAGGAGATGATCCACGAGATCGGCCTGACAGAAGAGCAGGTCAAGAATGCCAATTTTATGAAGGGGAAGGGTTGCAACACCTGTCAGAAAACGGGGTTCAAGGGGCGCTTGGGGATCTATGAATTGATGATGATTGACAGCAAGACGC
The DNA here is from genome assembly GCA_041752775.1 of Pirellulaceae bacterium. Classification (GTDB taxonomy): domain Bacteria; phylum Planctomycetota; class Planctomycetia; order Pirellulales; family Pirellulaceae; genus BJ22. The sequence continues at coordinate 1,921 of JBGSVU010000689.1, forward strand.
GGGAGCTGATTTTCAAGGGAGCATCGACGCAGGTGTTGCGTGAGAACGCGATCCGGAACGGGATGGATACGCTCTTTATGGACGGCGTGAAAAAGGTTTTGGCCGGTGTGACCACCTTTGAAGAGATCTACCGGGTAGCCAAAAAGACGGAACAGGACACGTAATTAACGGCGGGGTCCGTTTTTTGGCAGGGTTGGATGGGGGTTCAAATGGCCAAAAGCCCCGTTTTTTCCGTGTTTTTTTGTCTTTTGGG
>JBGSVU010000690.1:0-6143 GCA_041752775.1 Pirellulaceae bacterium
GCGAGCCAGCAACAGCAGCATGTGCCGCAGACGCAACCGGCTGCTGCTCGAGGCATGCGACTGCTGCAGGAAATGCATGGCCGGAAAAGCCAGAACTTTGGGCCGGGGCTTCATCGCAAAATGCAACACCACCGGGACCGCGACCAGCACTCCACCCAGCAGCAACATGACCGAATTTGAAAACAGCATCAGCGAATTTCGGGCGGGTTGGTGAAACTGTCGCCGGCATCAGCCGCTGCGACCGCTCAGGATTCCTGTCTCAGTTCTGGTGGATTCTGCCTCAGTTCTGGTCCACGCCATCACTGGGCAAACGGTGCCCCAGTTTGTCGCGTTTGGTCGCGAGGTAGCGTTCGTTGTGTGGATTGGGTTTGGACACGATCGGAACCTGATCGACCACTTCCAGATCGAAGCCACGCAGATTGAATGCTTCGGATTTTTTCGGGTTGTTCGTCAACAGGCGAATTCGTGACAATCCGAGGTCTTTCAGAATCTGGATGCCAACACCATAGTCCCTCATATCGGCACGGTAGCCGAGCGCGAGATTGGCATCCACGGTGTCCAGTCCTGTTTCCTGCAGGGCGTAGGCGCGGATTTTTTCGACCAGCCCGATTCCGCGGCCTTCCTGGGGCAGATAAACCAGGACGCCGTGCTGTTCACTGGCAATCATTTCCAGCGCGGTTTTCAGCTGATCGCCGCAGTCGCAACGCAGTGACTCCAGCAAATCGCCCGTAAAACAGCTGCTGTGCATCCGGACCAGCGGCGGGTTGTCCTGCTGGTCCGGACGGCCCATGACGAGCGCGACGGGATTCTGGGTTTCGTATTTGACATCGTAGACGATGACCTGAAACTCGCCGAAACGGGTAGGCAGTTTGGCCGTGGCGGCCTGGGACACGAGTTTTTCGTTCAACCGGCGGTGCGCAATCAACTCTTCGATCGTAATGATCGGCAACTCGTGGCGATGGGCGATGGTCATCAATTGGTCGCGGGTCGCACGGTTCCCTTCGGCGTCCAAAATTTCGCACAGGACCCCAACGGGAGCCAGGCCGGCCATCCGGGCCAGATCGACTGCGGCCTCGGTGTGTCCGGCCCGGCGCAGAACGCCGCCGTCGCGAGCCAGCAGCATGTGGACGTGGCCCGGACGCACAAATTCATCGGCAACGCTGGCCGGATCGGCAATTCTCCGCACGCAATGAGCCCGTTCGGCTGCCGTGATCCCGGTTCGCGCCGAGACGTGGTCAATCGGAGTCATGAAATTGGTTTCCAAACGGGTCGTATTCCTCTGGACCAGCGGTTCGATATCCAGTCGCTGCGCGGTGTCGGCGAGAATGGGTACGCAAAAATCGCCGCGCCCGCTCAACACGAGGTTGATCGTTTCTGGCGTCGCCATTTCAGCCGCACAGATAAAGTCGCCTTCATTCTCGCGGTCTTCGTCGTCCAGAACGATGATAACGCCACCCTGGCGAATCTGTTTCACGGCGTCAGCGATCGAAGAAAAACCAGGCATCAAAGCAACTCCTCCAGGGAAAATATCACGCCGTAACAGTCCTGGACATCCGCGCGCGGCTGGCGACCGGCCGGTATCATCGGGATACGGCAGATAGATTATAGTGGACGGGGCTCAAACGGGCACGGGTCCGCAGCCGCTCCTGCTAATGCTTTCAAATCACTTATCATGTCATCCACGCCTGTGACCGAACGATCCAAGATTCTGGCATCCGAAGAATACATCGAGCAGGCACACCTGTTTTCCGCCATCGCCGACCGCGTGAACCCGTCCCAGCCGGTGCAGGACCTGCTGGCGACCCTGCGCCAGGAAATTCTGGCAACGACGCGGTTGCCGATGGCAATTGATTTCCTGCTGGCCGAGCTGAATCACGCTGGCACGATGAGTACGGCGATGCAGCGGTTGCCGCACTATTTTTCCAGCTTTCAGACTTTCCTGGTGGCCCAGGCGGAATCCGATGAAGGCCGTTTCGACATCCTCCGCGCGATGACGATTCTGGCGCGGGAAGCCCGTTTTCGGGCCGAGATGGGGAGCCGGGTCGGTTTTTTCTTCTATCAGTTCGAAGTTCTCTGTCGCAACCGCCTGAACTACGACGCGGGGCTGAAAGCGATGGCGGGCGATCCGGTCTATGACGACGCGTGGTCTGAATGGCTGTTGGCGATCCGGCACCGGCTTGGTTTTGTCGATCTCGCCGACCTCGTTTATGTCCATAGTGAATACGCCCGGCAGCGGAGCGTCCAGGACGGGAACCAACCGGAGGGTGGCTTGATTCTGTTCGGAGAGCGCGAGGGCCGGATTGCGCTGGCCAATCGACGAATTGAGCCGCTCTATTTCTTTGCGGCGCTGCAGCGGCAGTTGAACTACCCGCGCGTGCCGGAACCTCCCCGACCCGATCTGGTATCGGAGACGATCCCGAAAATGCAGCGAACGCTGGAAAAAATCGAAGTCCGCATCAAATTGCTCGAGGACGAACAACGTGAGAAGGGAATCGACCTGAGCCGTTTCTACGGACCGCCTGGCGACAGGGAAAATCCCTGATTTATTTCAGGACAAAGGTCACTTTCATCAACACGCGATACTCGGTGACTTTGCCGTTCTCGACGCAGACTTCCTGCTCGGCGACCCAGGCTCCCCTGATACCGTCGATGGTTTTTGCGGCGCGTTTGATTCCGTTCTGGACGGCGTCTTCAAAGCTTTTTTTGGAAGATGACTTGATTTCGACAACTTTTGCGACACTCATGTTGCAAATCTCCTGAAGAAAGAAAAGGACAAGAAAACCGGAAAAGGCCGACGCATTATAGCCCGGATTCGCGCCGGATTTGGAACCGTCCGGCCCCGCCTCTTCCCGGCCCCAAAATTGCCGGGAAAAGACCGAAAACACGGGTTTGGCGTTTTCCCTTTCACCCCTGAGCGATACACTGAAGGCGGGTTGTTCAGGCAGAATCGGCCACAGCAACCCGACCGGCATTCGGTCCGGATTCTGGCCGATCCGAAACAGGGCGATATTACGATGGAAGATCAGGCGGGACGCGCGTCCGGCACCTCACCAGACGACCAGATTGCACGCGACCATTTGGCCGTGGAACATCAACAGAAAACGGCTCCGCGCCGGCGACTGCCGCGCCCGGAGCAGGTGGATGCCAACAGCCGTATTCTGTGGGAATACGTGATTCCGGTGATCGTATTCCATTTGATGATCCCGCTGGCATTTCTGCCCGGGCTGTTCTCCTGGTGGGGCGTGCTGTTTTTGCCCATTGGCAATTACATTTTCACCAGCCTCGGGATCGGCGCCGGATATCACCGGCTGCTGACGCACCGGGGGTTCAAATGTCCGCGCTGGTTTGAGTACACGCTGGCGATGCTGGGAGTTTGCAGCTTTCAGGATTCACCTGCCCGCTGGGTGCTGGTGCATCGGCTGCATCATCAACACTCTGATCACCAGCCCGATCCGCACACCCCGCGGGTCAGCGCCTGGTGGGCGCACATGGGATGGTTGTTTGTCGACAACCGCGAACTCAGCCGGGCATCGGCTTACGACAAATACGTGCGGGACCTGATGCGGGATCCGCTCTATATGTGGCTGCAAAAAGGGCTGAACTGGGTCTGGGTGTATTTCGCACATGCCCTGGTGATCGGTCTGCTGGGTCTGTTGTCGGGGCTGGTCTTTACCGGAACCTGGACCGGTGCACTGCAGGTTGCCGCTCAGGTGTTCCTGTGGGGTGTCGTAATGCGAACGATTTTCACCTGGCATGTGACTTGGGGGATCAACTCGTTTGCCCACATCTGGGGATACCGCAACTATGAAACCCGCGAGGACAGCCGGAACAACTGGCTGTTTGCCCTCCTGACCAATGGCGAAGGCTGGCACAACAACCATCACGCCGATCCCCGTTCGGCACGGCATGGTCACCGCTGGTGGGAAGTCGACATAACCTGGTGGTCGCTCTGGGTGCTGGAACGCACCGGGCTGGTTCGCGATCTGGTGCGGCCGAACAATTCGGCTCTGGAACGCAAGGCCGCGGCGTGAACCCTGCTGGGCTGCGAATCGTTTTAAACCGTACGGAATCAGTTTCTTTTTTGTCATCCAGGCAAGATTTTTTAACAACACCATGAACCCAAAGCTCACTGTCACCAATTTGTTGGCCCTGTTTCCCGTTTGCGTTCTGCTGGTTGCGGGGTGTTCATCGCCGGGTATCGGAAACAACGATGCGAAATCGGGCAATTCCGGCACTCCATCGTCCAGCACATCGACAGACAAATCAGACCGGCCGGACATCGGGATGCCCTATCCGGACGAGGCAATCGAACAGGCCCCCGAAAAATTCCAGGTGCTGGTCAGCACAACCAAAGGTGATTTCGTGATCGCGGTGACCCGGGGCTGGGCACCCAACGGAGCCGACCGGTTTTATAACCTGGTAAAAATCGGCTACTTTACCGACATTGCGATCTTCCGGTCGATCAAGGATTACATTTTCCAGTTCGGGATTCACGACAATCCGGACGTCAACAACGTCTGGAGCAAGGCCACCATTATTGATGACAACTTTGCCGGTCTGGACAATTCAGCCGGTCGTGTAACTTTCGCCAAAGGCGGCATTAACAGCCGAACGACCCAGATTTTCGTCAACGTCAATCCGAACGGCAATCGCAATCTGGGAAAAGACTTCGTTCCGTTCGGTGAGGTGGTTACAGGAATTGACGTGGTCCGCTCCATCTACGTCACCGACGAAAACCCGAACGCTTTCCAGTCCGAGTTCATGCGCCGCGGGAACGTCTATGTCAAACAGAATTACCCGGAAGCCGATTTCATCAAATCGATGACGTTTATAGAGGAAAAGGCAGAACCGGAGGGCAGCGCCGGGACGGAAACCCCAGCTGAATCACTGGCACCTGAAAAAACTCCCGAATCCGGTGGTTCTGGAGCACCCGACAGTTCCGGAGGCTGATTTTCTGATTCAGGAACCGGGCGGCAAGCGGCTTGGCTGTTTGTTCGATTCGCCTGCCGATAATTGGCGCCCGATGGCGAACTGCTTGGCAAGGGCTCTCAAAAGGGCCGTCAAAAATTGCCCCTGACCGAAACGGTGCGCCCACAAAGCATTTTGGGAGGGGGTGCCAACCAGGACAAACCCCAACCAGAACAAACCGGTGGAGAAGGAATGAAAATCGAATTCACCTGCCAAAACTGTCAGTCAGTTTTGCGTCTGGATTCGATTCACTCCGGGCGCCCGGCCCGATGCCCCATTTGCGGAACCGTCAACCAGGTTCCGGTCGCGGAAAACCCCGCCGGAAACAATCCCGACAGCGGCCCGCATCAGTGGCAGCCGCTTACGGGTGATCGCTCCACCTCGCCGGAGGGTTCTGCCGCTTCTGCTCAAACTTTCGGAGCATCGCAACCGGATTATTCGAAGCCGCCAGTCGCCAGCGAAAACCCCTGGCATGCACCTGTCCAGTACCGCCAACCTGCTCCGGCAATCCGTCCTGGAGGATCGGACGAATTCTGGATCGCGGGTCTGGTGTTTGGAATCATTTCGTTGGCGGTTCATTTTCTGTTTTGCGGATGCGGCAGCGTTGTGTCGCCTGTTTTTGCCATCCTCGGGCTGATCACCACGATGCTTTCGCGACGGGGTTCCAAAAAGCCGCTCCTGATTCTCAATATTGTCGGGCTGCTGATTTCGCTGGTGATATTCGCGTTTCTGATCATTGCCCTGGCTTTGGGCTGATTCGCGGTTCGGAAACTCTGCGGCAGGATCCGGTTGTAGCGGATCGGCCTGATTTCCCGGCATTCTTCCTGCTGAAAAGGTGGACTTGAGGAATTTCTGCCGGACAGGGGATATTTTTCGCGCTATCCTTCGCAAGGCGCACGCCCAGAACGCTCCCATGAATCTCCTACCACCGTCACCGCGCCTCAGGGCCTGAAGACAGGATCAGCGACAATGAGAAAGTTTGAACGCAAGAAAAATTACATCGACAGTGGAGTCCAGGGCGGGTTGATCACGCGGATCATGCTGCACTGGGTCTGTTTCTTCGGAGTGACCGCCTTCCTGTTCGTGGTGCTGCAGGCGATGCTGGGTGATCCCGAATTGCCGCTGCCCGCCCGATTGAGCCAGGTTATCAGCGAATTCTCGCTGCTCGCGATCAT
>JBGSVU010000691.1:0-1751 GCA_041752775.1 Pirellulaceae bacterium
TTCAGGTCGCAGTGCAAAATCCCCTTGCCATGCAGGTGCATCAGCCCGGTGGCGACCTCCCCAAAAATCTCCAGCGCCGACTGCACCGGCAGCGTCTGGTTCTGCCGCAGCAGATCCTCCAGCGATCCCCGTGGCAAAAACTCCATCACATAGTACGGCGGGTCGGCTTCCCAGCCGATATCCAGCAATTGCACCACATGCCGGTCCGCCGACAGCACGACCAGCTTCTGCACTTCACGCGCCAGTGGTTCGATGTCACCCACGCTGCGCCGATTGTAGAACTTGATGGCCACCCGCCGTCCGGTGCCGCGATCGACTGCCGACCAAACCTGACCAAAGGCCCCACTGCCGAGATAGTCCTGCAGCAAGTACCCCTCGACTTCGGAGGGCGGAGCAGAATTGTCCAGGCTTCGCGCGCGGGCATCCTGCTGGTGTTGCCTGTTCTGGTCTTCGGTTTGGTCAAAGGACATGAAAAAAACAGCCAGTTGGCCGTGCGTCTGACCTCGACGGTCGGGAAAAAATTCCTGGGGAATGATACAGTGTACCGGGTGACCAGCAGTTTGGTTACCAACCAGAATTACAGGAGCCGTGTTTTGCAGCGAATTCAGCCAACCCCTGACGGTCGCGGGAACGAGCCACTTCAATGGACCGAAACTCCCCGGGCTATCGTGCTGGACATGGACGGGTTGATGTTCAACACGGAGGACATCTACGACGCGACCGGACATGCGGTCCTTTCCAGCCGCGGGCTGGAATTTTCGCCCGAACTGAAACGTAAAATGATGGGGCGAACCGCGCACGCGGCCTTTGAACAGATGCGGCTGCATTTCGGTCTGGCCGACAGCATCGAACAGCTGCAACAGGAATCCGACCAGATCTGGATGCAGCTGCTTCCCCGGCAAATCCGGAAAATGCACGGCCTGGAGTGGCTGATGGAAACGGCAGAGACCCTGCAAATTCCGCTGGCAGTCGCTACCAGCAGCCCCCGCCGCCTGGCGATGGTGGCAATCGGACATTTCGGACTGCAACACCGATTTCAGGCCATTCTCACCGGCGATGACGTGATCAACGGAAAACCCGATCCGGAAATCTACCTTTCGGTCGCAACGCGTCTGAAAATCGATCCGGTGTCGATGCTGATTTTCGAAGACAGCCCAGTCGGCAGCCTGGCAGCCGTCGCCAGTGGTGCCCGGACCGTCGCTGTGCCGGGTCACCACAATGCCAGCGAAGACTATTCGCATGTCTGGCGGATCGTCGAACGCCTGGACGACGACGGAATCAGGGCGCTGTTGCAACGCTGAACCACCGGACACTTGCCACGGGACTCATTACGAATTCTCTGCTACCAGGCCCCGTTCCATCGGGCTCATTCGGCCAAACGGATTTGCACCAGGCAGGTGGCCCGAGTTCAGACTAGTGTCCTGTCCAGATTAAATCTTCCGGTTGTGGTGCACGTGCGATGGACGTCCTCGTCCGTCGTACCCTAAATCTTGAGCTTGACAGACCACTAGCGATCCAGGTTTTCGACTGATTTTTCGCCATACTCCTGGATCGTGCTGTCATGGCTGAGGACCATCTGTTTTCCCACAAAGTAGTTGGACTGGCCATCGACAATCAGGTTGTACAGCGGGACGATTTCGCCTGGCTCAATTTTTTCCAGCCTCGCTCCGGACTTGTGGGCAGTTTGCAAAACCATATCGGGTTCTAGATCGCGGACTTTTGTCCAACCTTCGCCGGCGACCCAGAACAGG
>JBGSVU010000692.1:0-4179 GCA_041752775.1 Pirellulaceae bacterium
TGCTGCGCCACAGTTCATTGCCGTTGGTTCCGTTGTTGGCGATGAACAACAGCGTGCCATTGGCGTTGGTCAGGTTGTAGGGATAGGATCCAGCACCCGGAGCCGTATTAATATTCCTGATCATGAACGTCCCGCCCGTCGTTCCGTCGCTACGCCACAGTTCAGCTCCGTTGGTTCCGTCACTGGCGGAAAAAAAGACGATATTGTTGACGTTGGTGAGGTTGCGCGGGTTGGAAGCCCCGGCGCCGGTCGCGAGATCAAACAGGGTGGGCAATCCGGCCAGCAATTGCCGCTTCTCCAGCGATTCGTATTGCCGGGCAATTCCTGGCCGACCAGTATCGCCCCTGCGTTTTCTGGTGAGGCGCAAATTCGGTGAACCGGAACGTCGTTTCTGGCGATTCTTTTTGGACATGGGATTTTTTGACCTGTCAGTGTTGGAAGTTGACGATGGCGGGGGTTCGTTTGTCAATGAACCCCGAACCCGGTTTTCAGTTTTCTCTTCAGGAGTTCTATGGCAGAAACAAGTCCGTCCCGGTTGCTGGCCTTCCCTTCTGGCCGATGAAGTAAATTCGCCAGCCGGGGAGATCCACCGCTTTTTCCCAAAAGTCCCACCCATTCTGCTCAAAAAAATCGCCGGGTGCGAAGCTAAATTTTCGGCCTTTGCTTTTTTCTGTTCCTCAACCCGCCGGGCTGCGGGTGAAAAACAGCGACGCAACTTTTTCGCCCCAAGAGTATCTCGCAAAAGTCTTACAGAAAAAAAACGGCCACAGAACCCGTCAACCGCTTCAGAACGGCAAAAAACCGGGGAAAAGCGGGTTCCCCCCGGTTTTTTAACGTGAATTGGCCAAAAAAACCTCGCCCAAAGGGGGCGAGGAGGACTTTCGGTCCGACACCACTGGCGGAACTCATGACATGTGATCGCCCACGACGTTTCATGGCGTGCCGAAGAAGCAGGCAACTCAATCGATACGCCCGGGTTGCTGCTGAATTTGCTGCTGAAGTTTCAGGGCTCGTTCGACGCAGACTTCCCACGGGTCAAGGTACGTCAGCGGGTCGGGGCGGCCGAAGGAGTGAAAGGCGAGGATGCGCTCGACGTCGCTGCCTGTCAAACCATGGCTGCGACCTGTTCCGTCGGGTGCATAGCTGGTGCAGGTATTGCGGAAAATAGTGTCAAAATCGAGCCCAAGCTGTTCAATCGACTGGGCGGCGTCCCGGAGAATCGCTGTTTTGTCCGCGTTCAGCCAGGGGAGGTACAGTTGCACAAGGTGGCTGTCCCAGTTGCCAGACTGGAACGCCGCAAGGATCTTTTCGTAAAACTCCGGCCGACAGTCGGGATAGATCGCGTGGTCGCCCGAGTGGACTCCCAGACCCAGCAGGACTGGTGCGCCGTGCTGCTGGGCCAGCGACAGGGCCCAGGCATACGCAATTGAGGCAAAGATCGCGTTGCGGTTGGGGACGACGGTTTCACGCATGTTGTCCGATTCGTAGTGACCGGTAGGAACCTCCCGGTCTGCGTCGGTCAGTGACGAACACAACATTCCCTGAAGGGAGGAAAGATCAACCAGCCGCCAGTCGATCTCAAAACCGTGTTGGCGCAGATAGTCGAGGTTGGCCTGCAACCGCTCCAGCTCCAGCCGGTGTTTTTGTCCGTAGTCAAACGAAACGCCATGAACCTGGATTCCCCTGGCCAGCAGCTGAACCAGCAGCCCGGTAGAATCCATGCCGCCGCTCAGGGATACGACGGCTTGTTGTGGCAAAGTGTCTGGGGGCATGTTGATTTCGCTCGGAGCGGTGCGGTTATCCGGGAGCACCGGATTCTAGTCATGCACCCCGATGCGATACAGGACCTGTGCCCGTCGCAGGAGCAAACCATGAAGATTGCTGTTTCGGGATGCGGAATTGCCGGTGCGACCGTCGCGTTTCTGCTGGCGGAGCAGGGACACGCGGTAACGGTTTTTGAGCAGGCCGGCGAGAGTCTTGCAGTCGGAGCCGGGATACTTGTTTCGCCCACTGGGCAACAAATGCTGCATCAGGCGGGAATCCTTGCGGGCCTGATGGAACACTCGGCCTGGCTGGAAGGGATGCTGGCCGTTCTGGAGAATGGCCGCAGGCTGACCGAGTTGCGATATGGATGGCTGGATGGGCAGTTGTTCGGACTGGGAGTGCACCGGGGACGCCTGTTTGAACGGCTGCTGGAACGGTGTCGGGCGGCCGGGGTCGAGATCCGCAACGGATTTTGTGTGGAGACCTGCGAGGAGCGCGCCAGGGAATTGGTGCTGCGGGATACCAGCGGTGCCTGCGCCACAGGTTTCGACTGTATGGTTGTAGCGGACGGATCGCGTTCGCGGCTGCGTAAAAAGCTGTTTCCGGCCACCCGGGTTGTCGAATACCGCCATGCCGCACTGTGGGTTACCGCGCCCTGTGATTTTCAGCCGGGACATTTGTATCAGGTTGTGCGGGGGACAAACCGCCTCGTGGGGCTGTTGCCGATCGGGAAGGGTGAATCGAGTTTTTTCTGGGGGCTGCCTGCCGACAGCTTTCAGCCGCTGAAGCAGGCGGGGTTCGCTGCGTGGCGCGATGAGGTGCTGGGAATCTGTCCCGAATCCGAATCGGTTTTTTCGACAGTGTCTTCGTTCGGGCAATTGACTTACGCGCGGTATCGGCACGTGGTGATGCCGCGCTGGCACACGGAACGGGTTCTGTTTCTGGGGGACGCTGCACATGCGACCAGCCCGCATTTGGGACAGGGCGTCAATCTGGCCCTGCAGGATGCAGTCTGTTTTGCGGAATGTCTGGCCAGCAGTCACGGGTTCGGTGATGCATGTCGCAACTGGGTGAGCCGGCGCAGGAGACAGCTGCGCTACTATCAGCAGTTGACCCGACTGATCAGCCCCTTTTTTCAGTCGCACGGAAATCTTCTCGCGGGGCTGAGGGATTTCGGGTTGCCTCTGCTGGGGCGGGTGCCGTGGACCCGGCGGCAAATGCTGCGTACGTTATGCGGATTCAAACAGGGCTGGCTGAAGTGAATCCGGGAAACTGAAAAACCTCAGGCCGTGACCCGGCGAAAAAACCTTGCGTAGTCGTCGATCACGCTGCGATCCTCGAACAGGACGGGGCAGGCGTCGAGAATGCGCCGGCTGGATTCCGCCCGGTAGTCGCGATCGGTTCCCAGCCGAACGGCGGCCTCAACATACTCCCCAGGCGACGTGGCCACGAACGAATCGATCCCCATTTGCTGGTACAGCGCTCCCGATATCCGCCCGCGCAGGAAGCTGGAGGGCATGGTGACCACAGGCAGACCCATCGCCAGGGCTTCATAAGTTGTGTTTCCCCCGCAGAAATGGATGGGGTCCAGCGAAACCGTTGCGGCTGCATTCAGGGCCAGAAAATCCGGGTGCGTCAGGCTGCCCAGAAAACGGACTCGCGAAATATTCTGGCCAAGACTATTCTCCAGCCGGTCGCGGAGGATGCGGGTCCAGTGCGGGTGAGCGCCTTCCAGGAACACAATCTCGCCATTCGGATCGCGCTGGAGTATCTCCGCGAGTATCGGATCGAATTCCGGATGAATCTTGAACAGATTCTGAAAACAAAGATAAATGTTCCGGTCGGGATTCAGGCCAAACTGGTCGAGCGTTTTCCGTGGGGGTGTTTCGGGCCGGTAATAATACGAATTGACATGATCGAATTGCTCCAGCCGCTCGGTGTAATGCTCCTGGGCCTGCTCTGTTTCCAGCGTTCTGCTACTGATGAAAAAATCCATCGCGTCGCTGCCCGTGGTCACTGGATGTCCCCAGGTCACACACTGAACCGGGGCCATCCGTGAGAGGGACAGCGTGTAAGTCAGCGTGTCCATCCCCACATCGGTGAAAAAAAGCAGGTCCAGGCCCAGCCGTGCAACCTGATCGCGGGCCCGCGCCAGATTCGGCGGAACGGTCTGGTGCTGGTCGGCGGCTTCGGCAAAATGGCGGGCAAACACGTCGTCGTGGCGCCCAACAGAAATCACAGTCAGTTCAAAATCGTCCCGGGGCAGTTCGCGGACCAGCCCCAGATTCAGTCTGCCAATCGTGTGATTGCGAAAGTGACGGGAAATCATCCCAATCCGGATCTTCCTGTCTGCTTTCCCCGCCCGATACCCGCAGCTGAGCATCGGAGCCCGAAACAGGGATGCCAGCTGGCGCT
>JBGSVU010000693.1:0-4992 GCA_041752775.1 Pirellulaceae bacterium
GGCCACCGCAGATTTCCTGCGGCGTTTCAAACTGGTATCCGCCCGGCGGTTGCAAACGATCTACTGCTTTGCCGACCTCGACCGTTTTCTCAATACACCTGCCGAACGCCGGAACTGGTTCCGGCGGGAATTGCATGCGCCTCCGGAGCGGCTGTTGATTGGAGTGGTCGGCGAAGTCGTTCGCCGCAAGGGCCACCGCTTTCTTTTTCAGGCGATGCCACAGATTCTGGAGCAGGTCCCCGACGCAAAACTGGTCCTGCTGGGACGTTTTCACCGCCGCGAAAACTGCACGCGTGAGTTGCGACGGCTGCAAAAACAGCTGGGGCTGCTGCGCAAAGTTCACTGGCTGGGCCGCCGCAACAACATCAACGAGTACCTCCAGGCAATCGACATCTGTGTGGTTCCCAGTATCCAGGAGCCCCTCGGCCTGGTCGCAGTAGAAGCCCAGGCCGCGGGCGTGCCAGTTGTCGCAACCGACGCGGGTGGCTTGCGGGAAATCGTACTCGATGGCGAATCCGGGCTGGTCGTTCCGCGCCGCAACAGCGAGGCGCTGGCCAACGCAGTGATTCGCCTGCACCGCGATGGCGAACAGCGGGAAAAAATGGTCTCCCAGGCCAGATCCCGCGCGGCCGAACTGTTCAACCCGCAAAAACTTACCGACCAGGTCATTCAGGCTTACGTCGCATTGCTGGAACGGTTCCGGTAGCGGCGCGGCCAAACAGCAATCTACAGCAATCTTTGCCCGCCAGAACTCCCATTCCGACAGCGGGCCGCTGCCGCAGCAGGCCTTTGCCACTGGGGGCCCTTCCCGCTGGGGGGCCGGACCCGAAAAGTTTTTACTGCAATGGAACCTGGTCCATTGTCCATCCGTCGGGCAGAACGGCACCCTTGATGATAACCGGGATTCCGTCGCGGATGGCGCATTGCGGATGGTCCAGCGGCGAGTCCTGGATCTGTTTTAGGTTGTTGATTTCCACTCGCGCGCCGATCCGCACGTTCTTGTCGATAATAGCGCCGTCAATCACGCTGCCTGGCCCAATCCCCACCGGTGGAAAGCCACTGGAGACGGAGCCGGCTTTTTCCTCCCCGGTTTCGTAAAAGTCGGCGCCCATCAGGATCGTGTTGCGAATGACGGCTCCATCGGCAATGACGCTGCGCAGCCCGATCACACTGTTTTCAATCGTGACGTTGTTTCCGATCCGGCAACCGCTGGCGATGAGGCTGTTGATCATGACAGAATTGCCGATCCGCGAGGGCGGAAGAAACCGCGGGCGCGTGAAAACTTTGGACGACGGTTCATCCAGCCGGAAAGGCGGATTGGCCGACGCGAGGCTGAGGTTGGCGTCGTAAAACGCCCGGATCGTGCCGATGTCTTCCCAGTAATCATCGAAAATGTACGACTGGACCTTGTGAGTCCGAATCGTGGCCGGGAACACTTCCTTGCCGAAATCGTGGTAGTCCGTTTTCTGCAACACGCGCTGCAACACATCGCGACGGAAAAGATAAATCCCCATGCTGGCCGGAATCGAACGTTGCGGATCCGTGATGCCGCAGGAACGCAACAGTTCCGGATCGGTATTGACCAGATCCAGCTCCTGCCGCGTTTGCGGCTTCTCCAGAAAGCCCAACACGCGACCGGACGAATCCAGCCGCATCACCCCAAAGGCCCGCGCTGCCTGTTCCGTTACCGGCAGGCAGGCGATCGTTACGTCGGCACCCGTCGCCAGATGTTCCGCCAGCATTTTGTCAAAATCCATCCGGTACAGCTGGTCACCCGACAGGATCAGTACATACTCGATGCCGCGCTGTTCGATGTAATTGAGATTCTTGCGGACGGCGTCGGCCGTTCCCTGATACCAGTCTGTGCCTTTGCGCATCGTTTCCTGGGCGGCCAGAATTTCGACAAAACCCCCGCTGAACTGGTCAAAGGTATAAGTCCGCCGGATGTGCCGGTGCAGACTCACGGACATGAACTGGGTCAGCACATAAATCTGGTTGACCCCGCAGTTCAGACAATTGGAAATCGGTATGTCGATCAACCTGTACATCGCCCCGAGCGGTACCGCCGGTTTGGAACGGATCGTTGTCAAAGGAAACAGCCGGGTCCCCCGTCCGCCGCCCAATACCAGTGCCACAGTATTTCGCATGATCACAACTTTCCTGATGTATCCTGAAAAAACCATCAACCCGGCGGCTGTTTCCGTCCGGCACGGCCCGCCGCAATCCCCCAAACGGTTATAGCCGCGCGCCGCGCCATTTGACTACTACCCGACCGGTTCCAGCGATCGGCAACTTCACTCGCCCGTATCCTCGCCGCAGGATTGCCCGGGTCGTGTTGACACCTGGGGCAGGGCACTGGAAACTGATTCATGAAAGATTTACAAAAACCCACATTCGCATTCTCCGGTCTTTTGGCAAGGTAAAAAATATGGCCACGCAGTTCGATCCCTTTCAGGCAAGAGACCAGTTCGACACCGGCAACGGAAAGGCGGGGATTTACCGGCTGAGCCGCCTCGCGGACCAGGGTTTGTGCGATCTGCAGCGACTTCCCTTTTCTATTCGGGTTTTGCTGGAATCCGTGCTGCGGAATTGCGACGGCCATGCTGTGACCCAGGATGACGTGAAAAACCTGGCGGGATGGAATGCCGCCGATCCGGCCAAAGTCGAAATTCCTTTCAAACCGGCACGGGTTGTGCTCCAGGATTTCACCGGCGTCCCCGCCGTCGTTGATCTGGCCGCGATGCGCGCCGCCATGTCGCGCATGGGGGGCGACCCGCGAAAAATCAATCCGCTCATTCCCGTGGATCTCGTGATTGACCACAGCGTCCAGGTCGACCGCTTTGGCACCGCCCAGGCCCTGCAGCAAAACGTGGAACTCGAATACCAGCGCAACCTCGAACGCTACGAGTTTCTGCGCTGGGGCCAGCAGGCGTTTGACAACTTTCGCGTTGTACCCCCCAACGTCGGCATCGTGCACCAGGTGAACCTCGAGTTTTTGGCCAAAGGCGTTTTTCTCCGCCAGGACCAGGCCGGAACCGTCGCGTTGCCCGACACGCTGGTCGGTACCGACAGCCACACCACCATGATCAACGGTTTGGGTGTGCTGGGATGGGGCGTCGGCGGCATCGAAGCAGAAGCCGCCATGCTGGGCCAGCCAATCTATATGCTGTTGCCGCAGGTCGTCGGTTTTGAGTTGTCCGGCCAGATGCGGCCCGGCACGACCGCGACCGACCTCGTGTTGACCGTCACGGAAATGCTGAGAAAAAAAGGCGTGGTCGACAAATTCGTCGAATTTTATGGTCCGGCCCTGTCCGGCATGTCGCTGGCCGACCGGGCCACCATCGCCAACATGGCTCCCGAGTACGGCGCGACGATGGGTTTTTTCCCGGTCGATCACCAGACCCTCGAGTATCTGGCACGCACCGGACGCACCGACGAAGAAGTCCGCCTGGTCGAGAATTATTCCCGCCAGCAAAACCTGTTTCGTGCAGAAAACGACCCGGTTCCCGTCTTTTCCGACACCCTCGCCCTCGACGTTTCGACGGTCGAACCGTCACTGGCTGGACCGAAACGCCCCCAGGACCGGGTACGCCTCGGCGACATGAAACAGTCTTTCCGCACGGCGCTACAGGCTCCGGTTGCGCAGCGCGGATTTGGACTGGATGACGCTGCGGTCAACCGCACCGCGGTTGTCGAAAACGGTGCGGCGCACACAATCGGCCATGGCGCCGTTGTTCTGGCCGCGATCACCAGTTGCACCAACACCAGCAACCCGTCGGTGATGATCGCAGCGGGTTTGCTGGCGAAAAAAGCGGTGGAAAAAGGCTTGAGGGTTCCCGCATTTGTAAAAACCAGTCTCGCTCCCGGATCGCGAGTTGTCACTGATTACCTGGACCGGTCCGGATTGACGGCTCCACTGAACGAGCTGGGTTTCAATACCGTCGGCTATGGATGCACGTCCTGTATTGGCAACAGCGGCCCGCTGCCCGATGCGGTCGTCGCCGCCATACTGGATGGTGATCTGGTGGCGTCGAGCGTGTTGAGCGGCAACCGGAACTTCGAAGGCCGCGTGAATCCGCACACCCGGGCCAATTACCTGGCCAGCCCGCCACTGGTCGTGGCCTATGCCCTGGCCGGAACCACCGACCGGGACCTGCTGAACGAGCCGCTGGGAAATGGCAGCGATGGCAACCCGGTTTTTCTGAGCGACGTCTGGCCAACCCAGGAGGAGATCGCCAGCGTGATGGAGGCTTCGATCGACCCGGAAATGTTCCGCCAGCAGTACAGTGGTGCGTTTACTTCCAACGAGAAATGGAACGCGATCGAAACCAGCACGGGTGACCGGTACGAATGGGATCCGTCCAGCACCTACATTCAGGAGCCGCCTTTTCTGGAGGGCCTGTCGCCGACCCCTGCTCCGCCCCGGGCCATTACCGGTGCACGCTGCCTGGCCGTGCTGGGCGACAGCGTGACCACGGACCACATCTCGCCCGCCGGTTCGATTGCCAAAGACAGTCCGGCCGCGCTGTACCTGATCGAACATGGCGTGCCGCCCCTGGAGTTCAACAGCTACGGGTCGCGACGCGGCAACGACCGGGTCATGTTGCGCGGAACATTTGCCAACATCCGGATTCGCAACCAGATGATTCCCGGAGTCGAAGGCGGTTGGACAACCCACCAGCCTTCCGGCGAAAAAATGACCGTCTTCGACGCCGCCATGCAGTACAAAACGGCTGGTGTCCCCCTGGTGATTCTGGCCGGCGCCGAGTATGGAACGGGCAGCAGCCGCGACTGGGCGGCCAAAGGCACCATGCTTCTGGGAGTTCGCGCCGTAATCGCCGTCAGCTACGAACGCATCCACCGCAGCAATCTGGTCGGAATGGGTGTGTTGCCGCTGCAATTCGCCAGCGGCGTTTCGGCACAGAGCCTGAACCTCGATGGCAGCGAAACGTACGATATTCCGGTCGATGCAGCCATCCAGCCGCGCACGGA
>JBGSVU010000694.1:0-7779 GCA_041752775.1 Pirellulaceae bacterium
AAAAATGCCAGGGAAGGGGAAAGTACTCTTTTCTTTTTACTGGACAATCGATATTTTTCTTTGCTGATTTTTTTTCAGTTAAGAACCGGAAAGAAGGGATCGAAACTCCTCAAAAGAATCGCCCGGGAATAAGGCTTAACAGTCACGGTACCCAGTTGTGTATTGAGCTGGCGAGGGAGCCCAGCGGCTGTTGCGTTATTGTCTGGCCAGACGGAGCAATCCGTTGATGGCCGCAGGTGGTTTCATTCAGGGGAGATTCCTTCCAGATGTATCCAGAGTGTTACGGTTACAACCCTCTTTTTCCTTCTCGTCAAGATTTCAAAATTGTCAAACGCGACCACACCTCCGGGCTGGGCGTGATCACATTCCGCTCCTTTGAGCCGGGCGAAGTCGTCGCCGCACTGGCTGGCGAAATCATCAGCCAGACGACCCAGCACTCGCTGCAAATCGAAAACGGTGTGCATCTGCTGGACCTGCATTTCTGCGGCTATTTTCTCCATTCCTGCGATCCGAATGTCCACCTCGACATGCGGAACATGATGGTTCACGCGATCCGGCCGATCCAGGAAGGGGATCACCTGCTGATGGACTACGCCCAAACAGAAGACATTCTGTTCCGGCAGTTCCGCTGTCAGTGCAACTCGGGACAATGCCGCGGATGGATCACTGGCCGCGCCGAAACACCCGACACCAGTAGCGCCGCCTACCAGGAGTTTCTGGCCTCGCGGAAAGTCATCGTATGAACCGGGTGACGGAATCCGGTTCGGAACGGGCTTCTGGAACGACCACTGTTTCGGCAACTGACGCGGCCGATGCGTCTGTCTTGCCCCATACTGCGGTAACGGCTGCGGAGTGGTCCCGGTTGCCCGGGGCGGAGTGGTGGAATCGCCCGGACCTGGGCTGGCAGAAGGACCAGTTGTGCTTTGCCGGGCGGACGGTTGGCGAGCTCGCCCGTCAGCTGGATAAGCCATCTTTCTGGTACAGCGCGGCCCGGGTGGAACAGAACGTGCGGCGGTTGTATGCAGCCCTTGACGGGGCCGGTTTCCAGAACCGCTGTCGCGTGAACTACGCGATGAAGGCCAACCGGTTTGCCCCCCTGCTCACTTTCCTGAAACAAACGGGGCTGGTCGGCATCGACGCCTGTTCGCCCAACGAAGTCGAACATGCGCTCAGTTGCGGCTTCAGTCCGCAGGAAATCTGCTTTACCAACACCAGTCTCTCCCGTCAGGACCTGGACCGGTTGGCGCGCATTGACGGATTGCGGATCAACTGCGACTCGCTGCACACCATCGCGCAGTGGGGGCAGCGTCGCCCCGGATCCCGAATCGGCATTCGGATCAATCCCGGCTGTGGTGTCAGTCGTGCGCACAACGAAAAACTGCAGTACTCCGGGTTGGGGACCTCCAAGTTCGGCATTTACCGCCAGCAGTTTTCCGAAGCACTTGGCCTGGCCGGCCAGCACGGGTTGCAGATCGACACGATCCATTTTCACACCGGTTGCGGGTACCTGAACGAACAACTGGAAACGTGGGATGGCATCCTCGGCGAATGCCAGTGGTTTATCAACCAGGTTCCGAATCTGCGGTTTGTCAATATCGGTGGCGGGATGGGCGTGCCCCATGTGGCCGGTGATGATCCGCTGGATTTGCAGCGCTGGAGTGCGATTCTCCGTTCGCATTTCGGCAACCGTCCGGAGTTGACGGTTGAAATGGAACCCGGTGACTACGTTGCCAAGGACGCCGGGATCCTGATGTTGACGGTCGGTTCGACCGAACGCAAGCAGGACACGGTGTTTGTCGGAGTCAACGGCGGGTTCAATATCGCGCCCGAACCGGTGGTTTATGGATTGCCGTTTCATCCCGTTCCCGGGATCTTTCGCCCGGGACCGCTGCGGCGGTACTCCATCGCCGGGCACATCAACGAGGCGATGGACGTCTGGTACCGCGACATCGAGTTGCCGCCCATCGAAGTGGATGACGTGCTGGTCCTGCTGAACGCGGGAGCCTATTCTTCGTCGATGGCGTCCAACCACTGCATGCGGGGCGAATTCAGGGAATTCCTGCTATTCTGAAAAGCAGTTGAAACATCCCACCCGGGATTTTGCGAAATCGGAGGCTTTGTGGTCTTCCGTAGCCTGGGCTGTACCCGGTTCCTACGCCGTTTCCCGGTCGAAACTGCTGTCATGAGTGACAGCATACCTGGATGACTAAACAAAATGCTGCCGCCGGTCGATAAACCATGATGATCAGGCGGACTTTGCGGTCTGCGGCGACTCTACCATTCATCTTTGATTTCTGCATCCTGTTTTCCGGGTCGCCCACGGTACTTTGGTTTCTTCGCGGAAGCGAAGCGGCGTCAGTGCGCGTGTTGACCTGAGCGCTGCTGTCACCCCCTGCGACAGCAGCCGCACCCGGAATCGCTGGCCTCGAAAACCTGTTTCGATGACTGCTGCGCGCTTTTCCGGGGCCAACCGGAACACCCCGCTCCAGAACGATTGGAACAGCAGCATGGCGGAACAGGAAAACACGGACGACAAAAAGAAGAGTGGCAAAGGCGGCCTGATCATGACCGTCGTGGTCGGCGCGCTGGCCGTCGGTGGTGGCGTCGCGACGCCACTGATCTTTGCCTCGATGTCCGGCGAAAAAACCGGCCAGTCCTCCGAAACGACAGCCAAAGGCGGCCTGAACATCCCCGAAGCCACCGACAAGACAACCTACATTGAATTTGATGAAGTCGTCGTCAACCTCGACGAATCGCGATTCAACCGCTATCTGAAAATGAATTTCTCCCTGCAGGTTGCGGAAAGCCAGAAGGTCGAAATTGAGAAACTGATCACAGAAAAGAAAGCGGTGCTGAAGAACTGGCTGATCTCCCACCTCGCCGACAAAAGTCTGGAGGACATTCGCGGCAAATTCGGCCACAACCGCCTGCGCCGCGAGATCCATGACTATTTTAACATGGTCCTGTTCGAGGACGGAGTCGAACGGATCCAGGACATTCTGTTCAAAGAGCTGAACATCCAATGACCGCTGCGACATTGCAAAAATTCGATTTTCGCCGTTCGGGTTTTATCGATCCGGCCATCTCGCGGATGCTGCGGATCTGGATGGGCAAGGCCGCCCAGGTTTTCGCCGGACGCTGGGAAGAAATGGCGCCGACTGCAATTCCCGTTCACGCCGGGAGTCCTTTTACCCAGACCTTTGGCACCCTGATCGACAATCTGGGCGAGATCTCCACCGGCAGTGTCCTGGCGGTGGGAAATGAAAAATTTCCTTCCCTGCTAACCGTTGGTCGGGCCGGGTTGCTGGCCCTGATCGGACAGGTCCTGTGCAACAACCCGGAACAGATGCCGGAGCCGCGCGAACTGACCAGCATCGAAAACGAACTGGCCCATCTGCTGTTCGAAGCGTTTGTGGCCGCCTGCAGCGAAGCCTGGCCGCAGAAGGAACCCCTGAAGGTCAGTTGTGGCAACATCGAGCAGGAACCCCAGAAGTGGCGACTGTATGGCGCCGACGATTTCATGATCGCGATTCCGGTGGAGATCGATTCCGCAGCCGGACGCGTCGTCCTCGAGTGGTCCCTGCCCCGCCAGAAACTGGTCGACATGCTCGCCCCGCTGGTCGACAGCAAACCCGTGGCCAAACCGGCGACAGTCAATCCGCTGCAGACCGTAATGGAGATTCCGGTGGATGTCACCGTCCTGTTGGGATCGGCCAACCTCGGCATGACCGAACTGTGCCAGCTGGCCGTCGGAGACGTAATCGTGCTGGACCAGCGAATTGACGATCCGCTGGCCGCAATGATCGGACACGACCGGATCTATGCCGGATGGCCAGGCCGGGTAGGTCCCTGCCAGGCGCTGAAAATAACTGACCGATTCTGATTGGCGAACGCGATGACAACTGAAGAAAAAACAGCTGGCCCAACGGAAACCGCTGGCGGCGCTCCTGGCGACGCCGCGGAGAATTCCGCCGCGGTCGAAGTCCAGGAACCGGACTTCGCTCCGGTCCGCGACGAAAATCCGGCCCAGCCGCCGACCCCGATTGCGCGCTTTCAGGACGTGCAGGTCGGCGTGACAGCCGAACTGGGGCGAACCCAGGTGCCCATCCGCAAACTGCTCCAGCTGGGCGCCGGCAGCGTCATTCAACTCGACCGCAACATCAGCAGCCCCGTGGAAATTTTTGCTCACGGTGTCCCGCTGGCCTGCGGCGAAGTCGTCGTGGTCAACGACTGTTTCGCCATTCGCATCAGTGAAATCTACCCCAGTCCGGCATCGAGTGGGGCCAAATCATGATGCGACCGGGATTCAGAATCACTGCCCTCGCTCTGCTGGCCGCCGCCCTCGCGATGAACATTCCGCGCGGTGCATCGGCCCAGGACGGACCGTACGGCTATCCCGTCAATCCATTGCGGCGCGATTTGGCCGCTCCGGCTTTCAGCGACAACATGCCGGTCACCCTCCCCCTCCCCGCCAGCAACCGGCCGTCCAGCGGAGCGGTAGGCGGTTTGGAAGTCCTCGTGGCCCAGGGTGTCTGGAGTGGAGCCGGGCCGGACTCCCCTGCGGACGCCACCGGGCCGCAACTGGAGCGGCTGGCACCCCAGGAGCATCCTGACAGGCCCGCGCTGCAGCTTTCCCAGGTCCAGCGCCCCGTGCTGGAATCCACGATCCATGATGCCGGTGTTCAGCCAGCCTCGTATGCCGCGCCGCACGCCGAACGTCCAGCGGAGTTGAGTCCTTTTTCCGGTCCTGACAGTCTGGATTTGTCGGGCACGATCAAAAAAATCTCATTCGCCCTCGCGGTTTCGCTGCTGGGATGTGTGGTCGTGATGGTGGCGGCGAGGTTTTTTCAGCAGGGCCGGGGCGTTCCACGCGTGGCATCGGAAACCGCAAAGAATCAGATACCGCCACCCCGAATCGAACAGACGCTGTCACTCGGGAACAAGTCGCTGTTGCGACTGGTCCGGGTGGGCAACCAGCAGGTTCTCGTCGCCACGGATGCCACCGGAATCAGGTCGGTGCTGGCCATCCAGCCCGAATTTGAATCGATGCTGCAGACCGAACAGGAAACCCGGGCGGCGCAGGACAGCGACACCGACTTGCAGAAAATTCTGTCCGGGTTTTTTGCCCGGCAGAATCCGTAACACAGCAACCCCCAGCAGTTGCGGAACGATTCCGCAAACGAAACCGGAGAGGCAGGATGCCTGGTTTGTATATCGCCGAGATCACCAACCCCGACCAATTCGGGGAACTGGCACCGCCAATGCAGGTGGCACTGTTTCTCGGTGCGCTCAGTTTTGCTGTGTCCGCGCTGGTCAGCGTGACCGCCTTTACCCGCATCATTATTGTGCTGTCGTTTGTTCGGCGGGCCCTGACGACCAGCGAGATTCCACCGAACCCGGTGCTGATGGGCCTGGCGATCTTTCTGACGATGTTCGTAATGGCTCCGACGCTGGAACGGATCTACGAGGGAGCCATTGCTCCCCTGATGGCGGCCCAGCAGTCGGAACGCGCGCTGGCCGATGGAGCGGTTGCGGAACTGCCAGGAGATGAAATCCAGTCCGCATCCGTTTCCAGATCCGGTCAGGAAAAATTCACGGCCATGGATGCCTGGAAAGTCGCCTCGCGCGAGTTGTCGGCGTTCATGCTGCACAACACGCGGCGGGACGACCTCGCACTGTTCCTGCAGCTGGCCAAACATCCGGAACCCGACGAAGAACACATGGCAGAAGTGCCGCTGCACATCCTTGTGCCGGCGTTTGTGATCAGCGAACTGAAAACCGCTTTCATCATGGGTTTTTGCATTTACATTCCGTTCCTGCTGGTGGACCTCGTGGTTTCGACGCTGTTGATGTCACTGGGAATGATGATGATGACTCCCGCCACGGTGGCCACGCCCTGCAAGCTGCTGTTGTTCGTGCTGGTGGACGGATGGCATCTGATTTCCAAGTCTCTCGTCGAGAGTTTTGGATGATTTCGGGGACCGACAATATCCAGTTCGTATCGCCAACTCCTTTTTCCGGAAATCCGTGACCCAGACTGCCACCAGTTCCGATTCCAACTTCTCCTTCGCATCGCGGAGCGACACGATGTTGTCGCTCTGTTTTCTGATGACGCTGGTGACGCTGGTGATCCCGCTGCCCACATTCCTGCTGGACATGTTGCTGGCGCTCAATCTGGGGAGTGCGATTCTGCTGTTGCTGGTGACGATGAACGCCCGCAAGCCGCTGGACATGAGTGTCTTTCCGTCGCTGTTGCTGCTGTTGACGCTGTTCCGGCTGTCGTTGAACGTGGCGACCACCCGCCTGATTCTGCTGAATGGCGACGCCGGCAAGATCGTGATGACCTTCGGCGATTTTGTCGTGGGCGGAAACCTCGTGGTCGGGATCGTGATTTTTGCCATCCTCGTGACGATCCAGTTCATCGTGATCACCAAGGGTGCCACGCGGATCTCCGAAGTCAACGCCCGCTTCACACTCGATGCCATGCCCGGCAAACAGATGTCGATCGACGCCGAATTGAACATGGGCGCAATCGACAAGAACGAAGCCAGCCAGCGGAGAAAGATGCTGGCCCGTGAAGCCGAATTTTACGGAGCCATGGACGGGGCCAGCAAATACGTTCGCGGCGACGCCATCGCCGGGCTGGTGATCCTGGCCGTCAATATTCTGGGCGGCGTGACGCTCGGCATGATGAATGGGCAAAGCCTGACCGACGCCCTGCAAATGTACACCGTGCTGACGATCGGCGACGGGCTGGTCTCACAGATCCCGGCCCTCGTCATTTCGATGGCGGCCGGTATCCTCGTGACCAAGTCCAATTCCGAATCGAGTCTCGGCGAGGAAATTCGCAACCAGTTTATTACCGGCGGACGCTCGCTGATGACCGGTGCGATCGTGCTGGTCGCAGTCTCGTTCACGCCGGGTTTTCCCAAACTTCCCTTCTGGATGATGGCCGCAGGTTTGTTCGTCGCGGCCCAGCGAATTCAACAACAGGCGGTCCGGAACCGGGCCCTGCCGAAAGTCGTGGAACCCCCGGCACCCCAGCCGGACGACCAAAGTCCCGAGGAACGCAACCTGACCCGGTTCCTGCAGAACGACCGGATCCGCGTCGATGTCGGCGCCGGACTGGAAACCCTGATCGAACCGAAACAGGGACGCAGCCTGGCTGCACGGATTTCCACTCTCCGCGACGAAATGGCGGCGCAACACGGTTTCTGGATTCCACGCGTCCGGGTCTGCGGCAACTTGCAGATGGACGTCAGCCAGTACAGCCTGACCGTGAACGGTCGGCAAGTCGCCCAGGGCCGACTGTTGCCCGGCCAGCTGCTGGCGATCAACCCGGCGGGAACAGATTTTGATTTGCCAGGCGAACCGACCACCGATCCGGCCTTCGGACTGCCCGCCCGCTGGATCGACGAAACCTCGCGCCGTCGCGCCACGCTGATGGGTTTGACGGTCGTGGAACCGGCGACGGTTCTCGTAACGCATCTGGGTGAATCGTTGCGGGCCCACGCCCATGAACTGCTCAGCCGTGAGGACCTGCAACGCATGCTCAATCACCTGAAGGAAACCGCGCCCACCATCGTCGAAGAGATCCGACCGGAAATACTGCGCCATTCGGTCCTGCACCAGGTTCTGAAAAACCTCTTGGCCGAACAGGTGCCCATCACATCGCTGGAAACCATTATCGAAGCCTGCCTGCAGTTTGGCCCCCTGACGAAAGACCAGGACGAGCTGACCGAAAAAGTCCGTGCGGCGATCGGACATATCGTGGTCAAC
>JBGSVU010000695.1:0-7087 GCA_041752775.1 Pirellulaceae bacterium
GAATGTTTCCTGCATCGAGTATCTCGATTTCTTTGCGAGGGCGTACGGTCTGGCTGGACGGGAACGGACGGAGGCGATTCGCCGCGTGGCCGGTTTCACACACATGGAGCACATGTTGGACAAACCAATGAACGGTTTGAGCAAGGGGATGAAACAGCGACTGTGCCTTGGTCGGGCACTGGTTCACGACCCGGCAGTTCTGATCCTCGATGAACCCGCGGCGGGGCTGGACCCGCGGGCACGGATCGAGCTGAAGGAGATGATCAACGGACTGGCGGCCGAGGGGAAATCACTGCTGATCAGCAGCCACATTCTGTCAGAGTTGGCCGAGTTGTCGGACAAGGTCGCGATCATTGAGCACGGCGTGTTGCTGGCGTTCGGGTCGGTCGATGAAATCCTGAATCCGGTGGTTACGGCCCGGTCTGGGGACGATTCGACTCCTCAGTTGACAACTCCGGTGGAAGTGGAACTGCTGGCGGGGCATGCCGAAGTCGCGGACTGGTTGAACGGGCAGGAAAACGTCACCGCTGCAAAAGTTTCCGGCAACACGGTCGAATTTCTGACGGTTGACAGTCCTGCGGCGCATCATGAACTGCTGGCCGGGCTGGTGACTGGCGGATATCAGGTACACCGTTTTGCGGCCCGGCGGAGAAGTCTGGAAGAGGCCTTCCTGCAGGTTACGAAAGGTCGTGTGCAATGAGCGAACAAGTGGCTGCTCCGAAATTGCACCGCCTGGTCGATCCTCCCGAAGGTCGTATCGAGCGGGGAATCGCCTGGTTCGCGGACCACTCCAGTCCAATTCTGATCAAGGAAATCCGGCAGGCGCTCAAGGGGCGGGCTTTTCTGGTGGCGTACATGCTGTTGCTGCTGGCTGCACTGCTCTGGTCGCTGTGGGGCATGTCGATCACGCTCAACACCGGAATGCAAACTGGTGGCGGAATCATGCTGGTGGGCTATCTCTGGATTCTCGGTTTTCCACTGGCAATCGTCGTACCGCTGACGGCCTACCGATCGCTTTGCCGGGAATTTGAAGAAGACACGCTGCATCTGGTTTCGATTACCACGATGTCGCCGAGGCAACTGGTGCTGGGGAAACTGGTCAGTGCGATGGCGCAGATGCTGATCTATCTGTCGGCGCTGGCGCCCTGCATTGCCTTTACGTGGATGTTGCGCGGTGTGGACGTGACCGGTATTGTGTTCGCCCTGTTGCTGGCGATGGTGGGGTCAGCGGCGCTGTCGTCGCTGGCCCTGTTTCTGGGAGCCAACAGCCGCAATTCCGTCTTTAGAATCGTCGTGATGGTGGGTTTGTTTGGTCTGTTGACATTTGTCTATATCATGTGGTGCGTGTTTCGCACGGCGATGGAAGCGGGTGAATTCGGTTCACTCGATGTGAGTCTCCAGATCCATGTGGGTCTGCTGGCTGGGCTGGGAACGACGGGATATTTGCTGCTGGAATCGGCTGCGGCATCGATTTCATTTCCGGCGGAGAACTCCAGCACGCGTCCACGGGTGGCGATGATCCTGCAGACCACGGTGTTGACCATGGTGATCCTGGGGCTGGTTTTTCACAACAGTCGCGAATTCGACAATGGGCTCAGTGCTACATCCCGATGGCAGATAATCTCGCAAATTGGAATGATCCTCGCGTGCGGAGTCAGCCTTTACTGGATGGTGATGGGCGCGGCAATGTGTGGCGAGAGTCCACGGCTGTCGTCGCGTGTTCAGCGTTCGCTGCCGCGTTCCTTTATGGGACGGTCGTTTGGGTCGTTGCTGATGCCCGGTCCGGGACGGGGGTATTTGCTGGCGGTCAACTGGATCGTGGGTGCGACGCTGGTTTCGTTGCTGGGCGGGTTGCTGGGTTTCGACAGCTGGGGAGATTTGTTCCGTTCACTGGGTACGGGCAATACCTGGATTGACGGGCCTGACATGGGCATTCCGCTGGTTGGCATGACCTATGCACTGTTTTATCTCTCCGTGGTTTATCTGTTTCTTCTGTTTCTCCGCAGGATCAACGTGTCCGTGAACCCTGTCGTGGCCGTGGTGATATTTCTGCTGTTTTTCGCAGTGATCAATGTGGCAAGCGGGATTTTCCATATGCTGTTTTGCGCGGTTTCGGGTGGAGCCTGGGACACGAGCGATTTCACGGTATTTCTGTTGCCCAATATTTTCATGGCGTTTGCATTTCTGGAAGACAACACTCTGGGTACCTATTCGCTTGCATGGATGATGTTTGGCATGTTCGTGATGGGCGGAACGATTCTGTTGATGTTGCATTCGTCCCGCGAATTGCTGGACAAACCGGCGGCGATTCCCACACGGGTTCTGGAAGAGTTGGCCAAAGCCCGCAAGGTCAAGGTGGCCGAGAGCGAAACTTTTGAGGAAATATTTGCCGGGCGAATCGCGGGGGCCGGGCAGGGGGAAGGACGGACAGAATTGCGGGAAAACGGCTGAGGCCCGCCGGGTGGACCGGCGGTTGAGTTGACAGCCGTTTTTCCAGATTGTCGCGTTTACGGAAGGAATGCTGTTCCGGCAGGCCCCGATGCAGCGGCCATATTCCGTGTGAGGGAGATTTTTGACGTTTTCAGTCGGAAACGAGGGTCACGCGGGCAACCACCTGTTTTCCTTCGCGCAGCAAACCGACGTCAATCGTCTGGCCGGGGCGTTTGGAATCGAGAATTTCGTGCAGGTCGTCTGCCGAAGTGACTGGCGCACCGTCGATGGACTGCAGGATGTCGGCATCCGGATCGCGGCCTTCCCGCTGGATCATGACATTGCCGACCCGCTGGATTTCGCGCACGATCACCGGTTTGATTCCGGCAGCGGCAGCCGGTCCATTGGGATTCAGTTCAACGACCAGCAGTCCAAGATCGGTAATCATGACTTTTTCCAGGCCCATGTCAGCCCGTACAATTCGGCCATGTTTGATGAGTTCCGCAACGATACGGCGAATGGTGTTGACGGGAACGGCGAAACCGACGCCCGTGTTGCCGCCGTTGGTGGAAGCAATGGCGGTGTTCATGCCCACCAGTCGCGACTGGCGATCCAGCAGCGGGCCACCGGAGTTGCCCTGGTTCAGCGCGGCATCGATCTGGATCACATTGCGGATCGTGCGCTGGGTGGTTTTGGCTGGCAGCGACCGGTTGAGACTGGAGATAATTCCGGTTGTCATGGTCCGTTCCAGTCCGAACGGATTGCCGATGGCAAAAATTCGCTGGCCGATTTTCAACGTTGAGGAGTCTCCCAGCGTAGCGGGTTGCAGCAACGCCGCTGGCGCATTGACTTTCAGGACCGCGACGTCGTTGGGGGGATCGACGCCGATCACGGTGGCGGGGTAGCTGCTGCCATCGAACAGGGTGACCTCGACGTTGTCGCTGTCCAGTACCACGTGATGGTTGGTCACAACGTGGCCGTCGCGGTCCAGGACCCATCCCGATCCAGAACCTTCGATTTTGACCCGTTCCAGAAAAAAGCCGTTGCGCTGGACCCGTTCGCCGCTGACGTTGATGTTGACAGTGCTCTGGTTGGCGGCCTCGTAAACCGAAATGGCCGAGGTGTCTTCGGACGTAAACTCGCGTTCATCGGGATTGGGCGCCGTGTTGCCGATTTGCGACGGAGTCAACTGCCGTTGTTGTGTCTCCTGATTCGGCAGGGTGCCGGGGGGCAGTGCGACCACCATGCCGTCTCTGCCCGAGAGGTGATTTTGAATGCCCGTGGCGATGATTCCGCCCATGGTGGCCGACACAATGCAAAGTACGAATATTTTTTTCACGGTAAAAGGCTCCTGTTCGAAATTCAAAGTCGTCAGGCAAGCGGATTTGCCTGAAAAAAACGGGGCACTCCCTCAAAATTTACGCGTTCGAAACGCAGAGGGAATAGCGCGACAGAAAAAATGGGCTGCGAACCCCGCCGATATGCGCGAACGGCCGGGTCAGAACGGCCAAATCCGCGGTATCAGAAACAGCGCCGTAGTGCCGGTCGCCAGCGAAAGCGGCAGGCCCAGTCGCACAAAATCCGCCGGACGGTAACCTCCTGGGCCCATCACCATCAGGTTGGTCTGATAACCGACTGGCGTCATGAACGACATGGACGACGCCAGTGCGACAGCCATTATAAAGGGCCTGGCCGACACATCTGCCGATTCGGCCACACCAATCGCCAGCGGAGTCATCAGCGCCGCGACTGCCGTATTGGTGATCAGTTCGGTCAGGATGACGCAAATCAGATAAACCGCGATCATCAGCAGCCAGGGATTGTGGCTGACATTCGAAACCACCGCGCTGGCGATCATCGATGCCGCTCCGCTGCGATAAAGTGCTTCACCCAGTCCCAGGGCACAGGCGATGGTTAGCAACAGTTGCACATCGATGGCGCCGCGAACGTCCGACATCGTCATGCAGCGGCTGATGACAAACAGGCCGATCATCAGCAGCGCGACGGTCGCGGAAGAGCCAACCGCGGACCGGGCCAGTGCAGGAAAAAAGCTGCCGATGACCAGCCAGCACATGCCGAGCAGAAAAATCAGGCCGGCCAGTTTGGCCTTGTCGGACCGCGGTGGTTCGTATTGTTCGATGCTGCTGACCAGAAAAAAATCTTCGCTGTTGCGATAGCGTTCCGAGAAATTCTGGCTGGTTTGCAATAACAGGGTGTCGCCTGCCCGCAGGACGGTTTCACCCAGCTTCGTTTTGATCCGGCTGCCACCGCGGTGAATGGCCACGACCGCCGCGTTGTACCGTTCGCGGAAATCGGCCTGTTTCAGGGTGCGGCGTATCAGGGGGCTGCTGCGCGACAGAACCACTTCGGTCAGACAGCGGCGTTCACGGCGTTTCGGGTCGGCTTCGTAAAAGTCGTCGACGGCAGGGACCAGGCCCGGAATTCTTTCCAGTTCCACAATGGTGGAAATCACTCCGGCAAAAACCAGCCGGTCGTTGGCCCGGATTTCGTCTTCCGGCCGGACCGGCGTAATGACTTCTTCGTTGCGGTCAATTTCGATCAGAAACAGGCCGGTCAGGTGCCGCAACCCGGCTTCGCTGACTTTCTTTCCGATCAGGTGGCAATCCGACTGGACCTGCATTTCGACCAGGTACTCGCGGCGACGTTCGTCAAGTTGTTCGATCAGGTCGTCGTTGCGGGGCAACAGCACCGGAGCAAGCATCAGGATCACAGCGGCTCCAACAATCGCAATCGGAAAACCGGCGTAGCCGATCTCCAGAAAACTCATCGGACGAATGGCCCTCGCCTGTTGCTGTTTCTCAATTAACTCGCCGGTCAAACGGGATTCCGCATCCACCGGCTCCAGTGTCTCAACCCGTTCGCTGTACAGCTGTTGCAGTTTTGCGTTAACTACAAGGTTGGTGCTGGTCCCAATCAGCGTGCACATGCCGCCGAGGATGGTCAGGTAAGAAAGCGGGATCAACACCCGCGAAGGAGAGATGCCGGTGCGCCGGCACCATCCCACGAGGATGGGACCGACCATGGCAACGATGGCCGTATTGAGCATGAAGGCCGACGAAAGCACGAGGCTGATCGCCATTTTCCAGAGACATTGCCGCTCGGTGTTCACTTCGCCCAGCAGTTTGCGTCCCAGCCAGTCCAGCACGCCGCATTTGCGCAATCCCGCCGTCAGCGCCACCAGACTGCCAATGGTGATCACGGCCGAATTGGCGAATCCTGCGAGAGCCTGTTCGGGTGTCAGGATTCCGGTGAAGGTAACGGCCAGCAGGGCAATCAGAAACAACAGGTCGAGAGGAATGTTTTTGCGCAGCTGCAGGATCGCAAACGTCGCGACGACGACGGCGAGCGCAATCCAGGGATGCAAAAAGTGCTGCGGCACGAATGTTCCGGAATTCGGACTTGGGAAAAATGTCTGTCGACCCGTTTGTTCCCACCAGTCTATCCCCACTCAGGAAATTCGGCGACAACAAAACAGACGGTCGCCAGTGAGGCACCGGGCGGTTTTTCGGCGGGCTGCCCCCACAGCCCCTGCGACTGGCAAATCGGGGAAATCCGGAACATTCCCACTCAAACCGGAACTTCAGCGGGGATCGGCGCCAATTGCCCGATCAATATCCTTAACCCACGCGATGCAGTTTGACGTTGCCGTCGCCAGGCCGCCCTGGGAATTCACGCGTACGCCCGGTATGCCTCAACCTTCCAGCCATTCGGAGCCAATCAATGAATCAGCTGTTTCTCAATCTCGCGGGTTACCTGCTCCTGTTGCCAGGACTGTCATTGCCGGTCGGAACGGCACACACTTCCTCCAGCAGCGAATCCGCCTCGCGGTTCGTTCAGTGCCTGCTGGCCTTTCATGCGACCGTTGCGGCCCCGGACCGCGAAGGAGAGGAATCGCTGGCGACCGGTCCGTTCGTTGCGCCCGCGATTGCCTCGCGTTCCAGTCTGCGGGGAGTCTGCCTGATCAGTGAAATGCCGGTTGCCCGGACTGACGTGTCGATCCGGATTCGCCGGGAACAAGTCCTGGAGATCCTGAACCCGGTCGTGCGACGGACCCGTTCCCTGCTGGAAAGCACATTCGGGCAATTCGTCCGAATCCGGGAAATGGCTGTGACCAGTTCTGAGAAAATCAGCCGCTACACAACGTTGCTGCCGGTTCAGCGGCCGACGCCCACCGCGAAAATTTCGATGTGGATTGGGCAAGTCCGGAATGCGGTCATCGAGGCCCGCACGGCAATGATGCGGAAGGCAGAAATCGGACGGGGTGCGGAGATTTACTGGCAATATTACCGCGACTGCGACAACTGGGGCGTCGTGTTTCAGCGGATGCCGGAGCGGATGCAGACTACCCGGATGATTTCCCCGCCAACGAATGGAATTCAGGCTGTTGGCGTGATTCTGGATTCCGCGACGTCGTTGAGGGAGTTTTTGGTGTCATCGGTCGGATGGGTGAATACCCGACTGGGTTCGTGGGCGGATGCGTTGCCTCAGTGGCAAAAACAGCTAATCAGCCTCGCCAACCGGGCAACGGCAGTCGGAAAATTTTGCCCGGGGATTTCGGGGACGAGTATTTGGCGACGTTAAATTTTGAGATGGAGCGGGGCTGGAATCACGGCAGATTTTGGGCTGTGGTTCCAGC
>JBGSVU010000696.1:0-4373 GCA_041752775.1 Pirellulaceae bacterium
TCTGCCCCCGAATCCTGTCCAGATGATGGATCCCGATCTCTACAATCGAGCCGAACTGATTCAGCAACGCGTCGTCCAGCTCCGAGACAGTCTTTGACTACGACAAACACGTCCAGTCGATCGCCGGGATCGAAGAAAAAATGGGCCAGCCCGGGTTCTGGGACAACCAGGAATCCGCCCAGCAAACCGTTGTCCGTCTGAAAAGTATCCGCTCGATCGTCACGCCCCTCGAGACCGTGATTGCCGGCTGTGAAGACATCGGTGGCCTGCTGGAAATGGCGGAAGAAGACGAATCGGTCGAGCGCGAAGTCGCCACCGAAATCGCCCGCCTGGAAAAGACCCTCGACGACCTCGAACTGAAATCGCTGCTCAACGGCGAACACGACTCCGCCGGGGCGATCATGACCATCCATGCCCGCGATGGCGGAACCGACGCCAATGACTGGGCCGAAATGATGCTGCGCATGTATATCCAGTGGGCCCAGCAGAACGATTACACCGTTGAACTGCTCGACCGCCAGGACGACATGACCGCCGGCATCCAGAGCGCTTCGCTGGCCATTCGCGGACCGATGGCCTATGGCTATCTCAAAGGCGAAACGGGCCTGCACCGGCTGGTCCGGATCAGCCCGTTCAATTCCGAAGGCAAACGCCAGACCAGTTTCACCGCGATCGATGTGACGCCCGAAATCGATGACTCGGTTGCCATCGAAATCGACGAAGCCGACGTGCGGATCGACACCTACCGGGCCGGTGGAGCCGGAGGCCAGCATGTCAACAAAACCGACAGCGCTGTCCGGATGACGCACCTTCCGACCGGTATCGTCGTGCAGTGCCAGAACGAGCGCAGCCAACACAAGAACAAGGCCACCGCATGGAAAATGTTGCGGGCGAAAATGGCCCAGGCCGAAGAAATGAAACGCGAAGAGGAAGCCGCCAGCAAATACCAGAGCAAGGCCCGGGTCGGTTTCGGCAGTCAGATTCGCAACTATTTTCAACACCCCGACCAGCGGGTAAAAGACGTTCGCAGCGGTTTTTCCATGGGCGATTTCCACGGCGTGCTCGACGGCGACATCCAGGGTTTCCTCGATGCCTTCCTCCAGTGGCGCGTCAAAAACGAGTAATGGGGATGGTCGTCAGGCCCCGCACTCTCGCGTGATTCAGGAGCTGACCGAAATGAGACTGGAATTCCGGATCCGGATGTGGGTGTTTACCTGGGCGGGACTGGCATGGGCCAGTATCGGCTGCTGGGATGCCCTGGGCCAGAATGTCGAAACGGTCCCCACACTGGGAGCGCCGCTGAAAGTGATGAGTTTTAACATCCGCTACGGAACGGCCGGAGATGGTGACAATCACTGGAACCAGAGACGGGAACTGGTGGCCGAAACGATTGAACTGTTCTCGCCCGACTTGCTGGGCGTCCAGGAAGCTCTCGATTTTCAGTGCAGGTTTCTGCAGGCCAAACTGGGCGGACACGAATTTTTTGGGCGCAGCCGCGAGCTGGACCCGGAATCCGGTGAATTCTGCGGAATCTTTTTTCGCCGCGAGCGATTTGAACGGGTGGACTCGGGACATTTCTGGCTGAGCGAACGTCCCGACGAACCGGGGAGCAGCAGCTGGGATTCAGCGTTGCCGCGGATGGTGACCTGGGTGCGGTTGCGGGATCGCCTGTCCGACAACGCGGAGTTTGTTTTCGCCAACACCCACTTTGATCATCGGGGCGAGGAAGCCCGGCTGCGCTCGGCAGAACTGCTGCGCCAGCGACTGGTCGATGACCGCGACGTGCCGCTGGTCTTGACGGGAGATTTCAATTGCGGTTTTCAGAGCGATCCGTACAACGCTCTGGTGGCGGGTTCCGGCGAGGGCCCGGCACCGTTGCTGGACAGCTACCACAGTATCCATCCGGCTCCGACCGGTCAGGAAGGGTCGTTTTCGTCCTGGCGTGGTGCGACGGATGGCCCGCGGATTGACTGGGTGCTGCACTCGCAGGAGTTGACTGCCCTGAGCGCTGATATTGACCACACGCGGCAACAGGGCCGCTTTCCCTCGGACCATTACCCGGTCCGCGCTGTTCTGAAGATCAAACTGCCAGGAGTCACCCAGTGAGACGCACCGGATCATCGCGCCGCGAGTTTCTGAAAAACACCGGTCGCGGATTTCTCGCGGCATCTGCTTTCGGAATGGCAGGCCGTCTGGCGACAGCGACGGCGGGATTCGCCAGTCCCCGCCATTCGCCGCTGGAACGCCTGACCGTCGGCATGATCGGTTGCGGAAAAATGGCGAACGACTACCACATTCCCGAATTGCTCCGGCAGGGGGACGTGCAGATCGTGGCGGTTTGCGAAGTCGACCGGACGCGTTGCGGGCACGCGCAGCAGCGGATCAACGAACACTACTCCAGTGACAGGCAGGACTTTCGCGGCTGTGACCGGTTCACCGACTTTCGCGAGCTGGTCGCGCGCGATGACATCGATGCGGTCTGCATCGCGACGCCCGACCACTGGCACGCCATTCCGCTGATCGAAGCCTGCAGGGCCGGAAAAGATGTCTATTGTGAGAAACCGCTGACGTTGAGTATCGCCGAAGCGCAGCGCTGCGTTGCCGTGGCCCGCAAATACGAACGCATCGTGCAAACGGGCAGCCAGCAGCGCTCGAACGTCTTCGGCCCTTTCCGCGAGGCAGTTGGGATTGTGCGCAGCGGACGGCTGGGAAAAATCAGCAAGGTCACCGTAGGTGTAGGAGCGCCCAGCCGGTTTTGCGATTTGCCCGAAGAACCACTGGAAGCGGGACTGGAATGGGACCTGTGGCAGGGCCCTGCCCCGTCCCGCCCCTACAATTCAATTCTCAGTCCGCGCGGCGTGCATACTCATTTCCCCCAGTGGCGGGAATATCGCGAGTACTCTGGCGGTGGCCATACCGACATGGGGGCTCATCATTACGACATCGCCTTGTGGGCGCTGGGGCTGGACCATACCGGGCCTGCCAGAATCATTCCGCCCGCCGACGACGAAGTCTGGACAGGAGTCCGCTATCTGTTCGACAACGGCCTGGAGATCGTCCATGGTGGCGAGAGTGGATGCGTCTTTTTCGGTGAGAACGGAACGTTGCGAATTGATCGCGGGTTGTTGTCCAGCGATCCGGAAGAGATTTGCAAAGAGCCGTTGACCGGGACAGACCTGCAGCTGCCGGTTTCTCCTGGTCACCATCGCAACTGGCTGGACTGCATCCGCAGCCGCGAGTTGCTCCTTGCGGATGTCGAAGCCGGTGCGCGGACCGTCAGCCTGATTCACCTCGGCAATCTCGCCTACTGGCACCGTCGGGAGCTGGGCTGGAATGCCGGCGCATGGCAATTCACGGATGCCACCGACAACCAGTTACTCGACTACAAACGCCGCGACCCGTGGCAATTGCCTGACGAAGGCGAGGGCTCGCCGAACCAGTAGCAGGCAGCGTCGTCGCAGTTAGGGTTCCAGCGTCGGTGGATGCAAAATGTAGCGTTGAGCCCCGGATTATGTTTTGCGCCAGTCCTTCCAGACTTCGGGTGAATAGTCGGGTGGCCAGTCGGGACAGGCCCCGCCGAATTCGAGGCAGAAAAGTGGGCTGCCGACAGTCATTGCAATGGCCAGCAGGTTGTCGTCGCAGTCGATGAGTTGGGGCACCAAGTGCCTGCCATGTCGTGGATTTCCAGGTCGCGAAGGCGCAGGTAAAAGCTGACCTTGGCCACTTGGGACCCGGCTTCGCGATCTTGCGAGTCCCGCAGTCGATCGACGCAACCACAGCTGAAATCGAAACGGTCGTCGATAAAAAAGTAACGCGTTGGCCAGTCCGCCTGACCACCCCCATCACAACTGGCTCAAGGCGTTTTCGTTTGAAGCGGTGTGACCGTTGCAATCTCCTTTCCTGCTCCCTGGAGGACCCGGGCGGGCTAGAATCGCTGGGCGCCAAAGGGCCTGGAAAGGCGTTCGTTGCGCCAGGCCATCCCTGCCCCCACGGCTTTGACCAGCAACACCACAACTATGATCTTGAAGATCAGGCCCTTTACCAGACTCATCGGATCCATCAGGGCAGTCAGAATGATCATCAGGATATAAATCGACAAACCGGCAATCGTGCAAACAGGCGGAAAGCGGAAAACCAGGACACCCAGCGCCACAAACAACACCCCAACAACCGCCTGCATCCCATAAATGACTCGAACAAACAGCAACAACATGCTGGCGTCAATCAGCGCGGCATCCCCAATTTCACCCTGAATCACGTCGCTGACTTCTTCCGGCGCCCTGAAAAACAGAAACAGGCTGATCCCGGTCGTCAGGATGCCAATGATGATCAGCGCCCAGCGGGCACCATTCAGTTTCTGCCGAACCTCAGTC
>JBGSVU010000697.1:0-5095 GCA_041752775.1 Pirellulaceae bacterium
ACGGCTGGCGTGGCCGCGCTGCCCCGGAATGCATCGGCGGCCGGCCGGGATTCGCACCCGGCCTGTACTGCGACCCCGGCGAGCAGAAAGATGGGGACAAATTTTCCCCACAGACTGTAAATTTTCATCTGAAAACTCCTGACGGTTGGATTGCCTCGACCAGCCGGCACGTTGAAAGAAAGACGCAAGTCTGTCCGGTCCGGCCTGAACACCTTGAATCCCATGGTATCTGGTTGGAGGAATCAACTGCAAGTTGCAAAGCGTGACACCAGCCCTTTCCAGCAGTGGCCGGAAGCCCCCAACGACGGTTCACGGCCCGCGCCCGATCCGGTAGACTGAGTTCCCTGGGCACCTCCCTGAAAGTCTGTCACAACAAAATGGCCGGAACCGTCAACGCACTTGAATTTCTGGACAAGCCGCGGCCCAGGCTGCCCCCGGTGACCGTGTTGTTCGGGCCGCAGAGGTACTTGCAGTCGCTGGTGCTGGACCATATTTCCCGGGATGACGCTGCCGGCGAGGACGCAGCGACCGACGGCGATTTCATCAGTTCCATCGATGGCTCCAGTTGCCAGTGGGTTGATGTAGCCGACCAGTTGAACAGCCGCTCACTGTTCGGCGACGACAACAAGATCGTGGTGGTCCGTGACGCGGATGAGTTTGTGAAACAGCACCGCGAGCGGCTGGAGGCGCTGGTGGCCGAACGGCAGGCCGGTGATGTGCCGCTGGTCCTGGTCGTTTCGGCCTGGGCGGCGAGTACTCGGCTGTACAAGCAGATCGACAAGTCCGGACTGCAGATTCATTGCGACGTTCCGGTAATCAAGTCGGGTCGGTCGGGTTCCCAGGACACCGCCGCAGTGGGGAAATGGATTGTCGCGCGGGCGGCGCGAAAGCACGGTTTTTCCATTGCGGCCGACGCCGGGCGCTTGTTGCTGGAGTTGTGCGAAAACGAGTTTGGTCGCGCCGACCAGGAACTGGCCCGGGTAGGGCTGTACGCTGCCGCAGGGGAGACCATCCAGCGAAAACAGGTTCAGGACCTCGTCGGTGGCTGGCGCAGCCAAACCATGTTCGAAGCGATCGACGCAGCGGTCGAAGGCCAGCCAGCGGTGGCCTTGCAACTGATGGACCGTCTGTTGAAATCCGGCGAGCATCCGCTGGCCCTGTTTGGGCAGTTGGCCTGGTCGTTGCGGCGCTATTCGCAGGCGTTGCGAGTCCTCGACCGGGCCGGCGGCCGGCGTGGCGCAATGAAAGACGCCCTGCAACAGGCAGGATTCCGGAATTTTCGCGGTGAACTCGAACGGGCCGAACCCAGAATGCGCCGGATGGGTCGCGGGCGAGTCGAACAACTGTCGTCGGTGCTGCTGGAAACGGACCGCTCCCTGAAAGGTTCCCATTCGCGCGACGACCGGGGCCGGCTGGCCCTGGAAAAACTGGTGTTCTGGCTGGCGTGACGCGCCGGCGCGCTGACAGGAATGCTGATGGGAGCGGGAAAAAAACCGACCGCCGGAGCAGAAGGCCCCGGGTTTGGGGATTCTCGATGCTGCCGCTGAAGGCAGCCTGTCGTCCCTGAAAAAGCTGTCTTAACGCATCCCATGAACATGAATTGTCTGTCGCACGCCTGGCGGTTTCTGGACGATGGCTATTTTGCCGCCGGGACCTGCGTGCCCGACTGGTTGGGGATGATCGACCGGAAAGTCCGCGTGCGGAGAAAAAACGCGCGGGCTTTTCTGGAGCAGGGGGAGATCGGCGAAACGCAGCGGGCCATTGCGGCCGGCATCCTCCAGCACCTCGACGATGACGACTGGTTTCACGGGTCGCGCGCTTTTTCGGAGACCAGTCTGCAGTTGTCGCAGATGACGGGCGCCTTTCCTGGTTGTGAGCCCGGGCATCGCGCGGGATTTGTCGGCCACATCCTCGTGGAACTGCTGCTCGACGCCTGTATCGAAGAAGACCGGCCGGGCACCATCCAGCGCTACTACCACGTGATCGGAATGGTTTCGGCTTTTCAGTTGCAGACAACGGTCAACCAGCTGGCGGCACATTCGACGTGGCAAATGGAGAGTTTCCTGCGGCGTT
Organism: Pirellulaceae bacterium; assembly: GCA_041752775.1. GTDB lineage: Bacteria > Planctomycetota > Planctomycetia > Pirellulales > Pirellulaceae > BJ22. The sequence continues at coordinate 2,074 of JBGSVU010000697.1, forward strand.
ACATGCAGGAAAGTTTTTTGTTCGACTACCTCGATGACGGGCGACTGCTGTACCGGCTGAACCGGGTGCTGTCGCGGGTGCGACTGGAGCCCCTGGGGGAGGATTTTGTGCAGGTGATCGACGCAGCGCGGGAAATTGTCCGGGGGCGCTGGCGCGAGTTGCTGGCCGGCCCTTGAGGCTGGCGCCGGGAAAAGGCAGGGGAGTTTCTGGTCGACCGGGTTGGCGAAATTTTCCGGACTGGCCAGACTTTCCGGTCGCGCAACTTTTTTTTCCGGAACAGTACTGCGGTCAGCCGATAACTGTTCCACGTGATGGTTGTGGGCGTCGGGCGGGATGAATCTTGCTTCTCCGCCACCCGGCAACCGGTCGCGACATGGATGTTCTGGTTTCTGTCACGGATGCACTGCACAAGTGTTTACCTGGAGGAAAGTTCCATGTCTATCGACTGGATGCATTCTTTGATCGTTGTGGCCTTTATGTCTGTCTGGGCCCTGATTGGGCAAATCCCGATTGTCCGTCATTGAACGGCAGGCGCTGTTGGGCGACCGGCAGCCGAATGGACTGCGGTGGACTGCGGGGAATCTGCCGACGTGCCTGGAGGGGACAGAATCTGGTATTCTGGCGGGCATGAATGAGCATTTCCCGGGAGCAGGGAGCGGAGCGCGCGACTCCGGATCGCTGCCTGAAAACGAATCACCGACTGGCCATCGTGCGGATCTGCACAACAGGCTCCGACCGGATGCATCCGTATCCCGGGGTGGCGGGTGGCGTCGCTGGCGCTGGCCGGTGCCCCTTTTTCTGTTGACGCTGCTTTCGACTTTTTGGGTCGGAGCCGTGGACTGGCAACCCTTTCGCGCCCTGACCGACACGAGTGTGACGGGGGGAATCGAACTGCGCCAGCTGATCCTGGAAAACTGGCAGCAGGGCCTGGTCTACATGTTGAGTGTGGTGGGCATTCTGCTGTTCCACGAGATGGGCCATTACATTGCAACGCTGATTTATCGTGTCGATGCAACGCCTCCCTTTTTTTTGCCGTTCCCGTTCAATCCGATCGGCACGCTCGGTGCGGTGATAGCGATGCAGGGGCAGGAAGCCAACCGGAAGCAGATTTTTGATATCGGGATTGCCGGTCCACTGGCAGGACTGGTCCTGGCGATTCCGGTGGCGCTGATCGGCGTCTCGCAGCTGGATTTGTCACCAATGCAGGCGGGAGAAATCGGATTCCGCATGCCGCTGTTACTGGACTGGATGATTCGCTGGTACGGAATCGCGGGATATGACGGCCAGGCGATTTGGCTGTCGCAGCTGAACCCCTGCTTTACAGCGGCCTGGGTGGGGCTGTTGATCACGGGCATGAACATGATGCCGGTGGGTCAGCTGGACGGTGGGCATGTGACCTACACGCTGTTTGGGAAGTTCGCGCATCGTTTGGCGGCGCTGGTCATGATCGTTGCGGTGGCGTTCATGGTGTACTGGCAGACCTACACGCTGATTGTGATGGTCACGCTGCTGTTACTGGTCGGCACGGAGCATCCACCGACGAGTGACGACCGGGTTCGGCTGGGTCCGGTCCGCTGGGTCCTTGGGGTCGCTTCGCTGGCGATTCCGTTTCTCTGTTTCCCGCCGCTGATTTTCGATTTCCGCAGTTAGCTGGTATAACGTACGATGGACGTCCTCGTCCGTCGGATTTCGCAGTTTTCGACGGACGTGGACGTCCATCGTACAGGCTTCTGGGCCGGAGGATCAGTCGCCCGTGTCGAGCAGGGCCCGGATGTAGTTTTCGACGTCAAAGGGAGCGAGGTCTTCGGGTTTTTCGCCCAGGCCCACGAACTTGACCGGCAATCCGAATTCCTGGCGAATGGGAATGGCCACTCCCCCGCGCGCGGTTCCGTCCAGTTTGGCCAGGACGATTCCGCTGCAGCCGGCGGCTTCGGAAAACCCTTTGGCCTGGCTGAGTCCATTCTGGCCCGCGGTCGCATCGAGCACGAGGAGCACTTCGTGGGGCGCGCCCGGGATGACTTTGCCAATCACGCGGCGAATGCGTGAAAGTTCTTCCATCAGATTGATTTGCGTCTGCAGCCGGCCAGCGGTATCGACAATGCAGATGTCGGCATTTTCGTTCCTCGCGGTTTCGACCGCGCGATAAGCGATACTGGATGGGTCAGCGCCGGGTTTGCCGGAGACAATCTTCGCACCCAGCCGTCCGGCCCAGATCGTCAGCTGTTCGACGGCGGCAGCGCGAAACGTGTCGCCAGCACCCAGCACCACGCTTTTGCCTTCCGCCACAAACCGCGCCGTCAGTTTGGCGATGCTGGTGGTTTTTCCCGAACCGTTGACGCCAATCACCATGATTACCGTGGGGCCGCTGGCGGCAAAATTGATACCCGCGTTTTCCTGGTGCATGATTTCATAAACAGTCTCCCGGGCGGCGGCGATCAGGTCGGAGAGAAAGACCTTGCGCCCGCGAAAATCGGAACGGATCTGGTCGCGGATTTTCGTGGCGGGCCGGACCCCCATGTCGGTTTTTACGAGGAGCGTAAAGAGTTCGTCCAGAAAATCGTCATCGACCAGGCGGCCTTCCTTGCCGACCAGATCGCGAATGTCGGTGTTGAGAACCTGAACGGTTTTCCGCAGCACGTTGCGAAACTTGCCCAGCAGCCCTGTCTTCGGTTTGGCGGAGGCCGGTTCATGGGAAGCGGATTCTGGCGCGGGTGATTCCGTCGCCGGAGATGATTCCAGCGCCGGAGATTCGGGCGGGAGTGTTTCCCCTGCGGGGGGCTCCAGAGCGGGAGAATTCAGGTACGACTCAACCCCCTCTTCAACTGCCGGATCGTCTCCCGGGAGGGGATCAGGCGAAGCGGACGGGTGAGGCGGCCGGTCGAGGGGAGGTGGGGGAGCGGCAGCGGAGGGCGCTGTCACCGGTTCCTGAACAGCGGGTGTTTCGGCAGGTGGTGCCAGGTTTTTTTTCTTGCGGGAGAACGGATTCCAGATGGCCATTTCAATTCAGATCGTGTATCGGGTT
>JBGSVU010000698.1:0-2887 GCA_041752775.1 Pirellulaceae bacterium
GACAACGCCAGAAAATGGTTGGGGGTTTCTCGGCGGCGCTGCAGGTATTCTTCACGCAGCGCAGCGCTTCGAATGATGAAATGGAGTCGCACAGAACGAAAGCTCATGAATCCGGTTTTCGGGACAGAAAGCCTGGCAAAACGAAAGGACCGCTGTCGCCGCATTCGCGGCTGGGGGGTGGGCAATGGGGCCATTGTCTGCGGGTTCCATCGGCCGCGCCGATTCCATCCGCAGCTAATTGCTGCCGCGGCCTTCGCCGCTTTTCACACTCGTTTCAAACGCTCCAACTGGTTCAGATAGCGTTCGCGTGTCGTTAACAGTCCAACTCAATGCCGGCTGGTCCAGGGGGAGTTGTGGCCGAGGTAGGGGTCGCGCGGTGCTGCGGGGTGCCAGGTAGTCTGTTCCGCTGGCGCCGCAACAATTGGTGCCGCCGCGTTTGAGACCGCTTTGTTTGACGCCGCCGCGGTGGGTCCCCCCATGCCGTTGGGAAACCTGACGCGCAAACCTGTCCGGTCTCCAGCCCCGGTATTGATGTTGGCGACGCTGGATGCGCTGACGGCTGGCCTGGTCAGCGTGGACCAGGCCAGGTTGTTGCCGTTCCATGGATCGGCAGCGGGTGCCGGAAATCCGGACTGATCGCGACTGCTTGCAACGGATTGCACTTCGGTGACGGGAGTTGAGATCAGTGAAAGCAACCAGTTTTCACTGCCGAGTCCGAGCAGGGTAAAAATGAGTGCGGCGAAACCGAGGGCTTCGAGGAACAGCCCCTCGATGAAATGGACGGGTCCCGAGCGGCGCGATTTTCTTTTTTTTCCGGTGGATGGTTTCATGATGGTGGTCTGCCTGCTGATCCTTCAGGTTGGCTGGTTCGCACGGAATGGGAGCGAGGTTGCTTATTCCGGGCTGCTGTCCGGCAGGGCTGTTTTACGCCGGATACGGTTGAACGGTTCAATCCCTGCCCCGGGCGGTTCCGATCAGGTAGTCTGGGGGATGCTTGCGGTCAAAAAAGTGGTTTTTGGCAGCAGAAACCCGCCCTCGACCCTGCAGTTTCAGATTGAATTTTATGGATTCGGCGAACAAACAGCTGCAGCAACGTCGCGACGAAATCGCCAGCCAGTATCTGGATCTGTTGCCTTATCCGCCATATCCGGTCCAGGAGGAGGCCTTGCTGGAGTGGTTTGCCAGCGAGCAGGGGATCATGGTTTGTGCGCCCACCGGCACGGGCAAAACACTGATTGCCGAGGCCACGCTGTTCGAGGCCCTCAAGCTGGGCCGTACTGCTTACTACACGACGCCGCTGATTGCACTGACCGACCAGAAGTTCCGCGAGATCCAGCAGTCGGTGATTCGCTGGGGCTATTCGGCGGATGATGTCGGACTGGTGACGGGCAATCGCAAAATCAACCCGGGGGCCCCGGTCCAGGTGGTTGTTGCGGAGATTCTGCTGAATCGACTGCTCCATCGCGAAGCGTTTGATTTCAGCGAAGTCTGGGCGGTGGTGATGGACGAGTTTCACAGTTTCAACGATCCCGAGCGGGGTATCGTCTGGGAGTTTGGACTGGGGTTGTTGCCGCGTCAGGTGCGGACGATGTTGTTGAGTGCGACGGTTGGAAACGCCTACGCCTTCAGCCGCTGGCTGGAGACGCGCCACGACCGCAACCTCAGGCTGGTCGAGAGTTTTGATCGCAAGATTCCGCTGAACTACCAGTGGGTTGGCGACCAGATGCTGGACGAACAGATGGAATCGATGTTTGGAACGCAGCCGGACGGGCGGCTGACACCGGCCCTGATTTTCTGTTTCAACCGCGAGCAGTGCTGGACGGTGGCCGAGATGCTGAAAGGCAAAAAAATTGTGGCCGCCGACCAGCAGCGGCAGCTGGCCATCGAGCTGGAGCAGTTTGATTGGTCGCAGGGGGCCGGCCCCAAGCTGAAGCAGATTCTGATGCGCGGGATCGGAGTCCATCACGCCGGGGTCATGCCCCGCTACCGGAGAATTGTGGAGGACCTGTTTCAACAGCGTCTGCTGAGCGTTTGTGTCTGTACGGAAACACTGGCGGCGGGCATCAACCTGCCGGCGCGAAGTGTGGTGCTGCCCACGCTGATGAAAGGCCCGCCAAGAAAAATGAAACTGATCGATCCTTCGTCGGCCCAGCAGATGTTTGGGCGGGCCGGGCGTCCGCAGTTTGATGATCGCGGGTTTGTGTTTGCCCTGGCGCACGAGGACGATGTCAAAATCGGCCGCTGGCAGGAGAAGATGAACCAGATTCCGGAAGGCACCAAAGACCCTGGGCTGTTAAAAGCCAAAAAGGCGCTGAAGAAAAAAATGCCCCGCCGCCGGGAAGGCGTACAGTACTGGAACGAACAGCAATTCCAGCAGTTGATCACCGCCAAACCGGCCGATCTGTCCAGCCGCGGGCCGTTGTCCTGGCGTTTGCTGGCCTGGATGCTGCAAGTCTCCGACGACGTGGAAGGAATCCGCCGGCTGGTCGCAAAACGACTGCTCACGGACACCGGTGCCGAACAGGCCGACCGCCAGCTGGACCAAATGCTGATTACACTCTGGCGTGGCGGGTATGTCGAACTGGAACCGGCGCCTCCATTTCCCCGTCGCGTCGATACGAGTGCATTTTTGCATGCCGGTCCGCAGCAGGATGACACTGATGGCGACGCTGATGCCGATGCCGAACAGGCCGATGCCGAAACCGGCGAAGGCCTTTCCGGTCCACCCACGGGCATGGCTCTCGATCTCGGCCAGCGACGGGTGGACGCGGTTCCCGGAAAACTGGCGGGCGCCAACGGAGGGCAGCCGGGCACATCGAATGCGATGCCATCCAGGACGCCAGAGGCAGACGATCCCGAAACCCGTTACCGCGCGGCGAGCGCGCGC
>JBGSVU010000699.1:0-5570 GCA_041752775.1 Pirellulaceae bacterium
GGGGGACCTGCAGGGGGAACGTGCGCGGGGGGCAATGGAAGAATTGTGCTCGCGCTACTGGTATCCGCTGTATGCGTGGCTGAGGCGGAGTGGCGACGGGCACGATGACGCCCAGGATCTGGTGCAGTCGTTTCTGCTGGAGCTGATCGAACACCGGCGTCTGGCACTGGCAGATCGCGAACGCGGGCGGTTCCGGTCGTTTCTGCTGGCCAGTCTGAAGAATTTCCGGTCCAACAGTTACCGGCGGGAGGCGACACAAAGACGGGGTGGAGAAACCTCTTTGTTGTCAATCGATTTTTCCGCTGCCGAGCAAATGTATACCAGCGAGCCGTTCCACGATTTGACTCCGGATACACTGTTCGACCGGAAATGGGTCTTGCATTTAATCGGGCGCAGCATGGAGAAACTGGAGGGAGTGGCCCGCGAAAGGGGACGGGAGTCGTTGTTCGATGCGGTGCGCCCCGTGCTGTCGGGGGCGGGCGGCGATGAGGGATACCAGGCGATCGCTGACCGGCTGGATCTGTCAGTCGGAGCCGTGAAGGTCGCCGTGCATCGCTGGCGGGAACAGCTGCGTGCGACGATCCGTGAGGAAATCCGCCAAACTGTGGCGAGCGATGATGAGATCGATGGCGAGCTGGACCATTTGTTCAGAATTCTGGCGAGAGGGGGGTAATTTTTTCGGGCGGGACTGTAACCTTTTCCCCAAAACCGGTTAGATACCATGGAAGGGGGGCACTGTCGCCTCCCGGGCAGGTTCCGGATTTTTCCGAAGAGTTGCTGTGATGGCTGAATGCAAACAATGTGGCCAACTGTTGCCCGCCGATGCGGTAGGTGGGGCTTGTCCCGCCTGCCTGTTGGGGCTGGCCCGAGTCGCCGATCCGAACGCGGCGTTGGGGGAAACCCGCGACCGGGATGCTGCAGGTTCACCGGTATGGTTTCCGCCGGCCGCCGAATTGGACGAGCGGTTCCCGCAGTTTCAGGTGGAAGCATTGATCGGCCAGGGAGGAATGGGAGCGGTCTACAAGGCTCACCAGCCCAGTCTGGACCGGCCGGTTGCGATCAAAATCATGTCGCCGCGATTTGCTGATGATCCGACTTTCGCCGAGCGGTTCTCGCGCGAGGCCCGCACGATGGCGCGGCTGAACCACCAGAACATTGTGAACGTGTACGATTTCGGAAGTGTGGCGGGACTGTATTATCTGGTGATGGAATATGTGGAGGGAGTCAACCTGCGGCTGGCCATGAAAGCCGGGCAGCTGGATTCGGCCCAGGCGCTGGCGATCGTGCCGCAGGTCTGTGAGGCGTTGCAGTTCGCTCACGATGCAGGGATCGTGCACCGGGACATCAAACCGGAAAACATCCTGGTCGACCGGCGGGGCCGGGTGAAGATCGCCGACTTTGGGCTGGCGAAACTGGTGGCCGAAGAGGATGCGCAGCAGTGGACGCTGACCGGTTCGCGGCAGGTGCTGGGGACGCTTAACTATATGGCTCCAGAACAGATCGAACGACCAGCCAGTGTCGATCACCGGGCCGATATTTATTCGCTGGGGGTGGTGCTGTACGAGTTGTTGACGGGCGAGTTGCCGCTGGGGCGATTTCAGCTGCCTGGTGAAAAACACGCGGGTCATGCGGCACTGGACCAGGTTGTGGCGCGGTCTTTGGATAAGGCCCCGGAAAATCGTTTTCAACAGGCAAGCGAATTTCGCACGGCAGTCGAAACGGCCCGGCAGAGTTCTGGTTTCCGCCCACTCGGTCCGGCCGGAGAAAACCAGGCCGTGCCGGTGGCGAAAGCGTTTGCGCCAGCGGCCTCGTCCGAGCCTCGTCACCCTCGTGTTTCTTTCGTGATCGAAAATCCATGGCATGGAATGACGGTCACGCACGGTGTTCTGAAAGCGACTGGTGAGGGTCTGCTGGTGGACTATGCCAAGCGGGAAACGATCTTTCAACAGCCACTCGCCGACCAGGGGCAACATGTTTTGCCTTATGGCGGCATCCTGAAAGCGGAGTTCCGGGAAGGCTGGTACAGTCACACCGTGATGCTGGAAATGGACAGCCCGGCTGCGCACAAGGGACTGCCGTCGGAGAAGCCGGGAACGCTTTCGTTTTCTATCGCCGCGAAAGATCGCGATGATGCCCGGTGTGTCGTTAACGCCATTCGGACAGCAATCGGGCAGCCGCTGATCGTGGTGCGGCCGGAAAAGCCGGAAGAGGCCCGGGCCAATGCGCGAAGACGCCTCGGTTGGCCGGCGGCGGGGATGATGCTGGCTGGCCTGATCAATCTGCTGCTGGTCCCGGTTGTTTTCGGGTTGTTGTTCCTGTTGCCGGCGTCGACAGTGGAGTTTTTGCCCCCTGCTTCCCAGTCCGGCGTGATTCAGGCAACAGACTCGCCTGCTGAAACGCCAGCCATGGTTTCCGGAATGGAAGGAGAAGAGAGTATCCGCGTCGGCGACGTCTCTGCCTCCGACGCTCCGGACTTCGCTCCAGCTCCTGATCAACCTCAGAAATCAGAGGGAAATGCGGGCGTACCAGTCCAGAAAGTTCAGCCCGTCGATCCGAAAGGAACGATGTTGCCGGCCTGGGGCGTGATCCTCGGTTCGGCGCTGACGATTGCCTGGTTCCTGATGGGTGGTTTTTTCATTTCGGCAGGATACTGCATGGCGTCGCTGCAGAAATGGGGTTGGTGCCTGGCGATGGCGATCGTCGCCGTGATCCCAATCCATCCTGGATGGATTCTTGGTTTGCCATCGGGGATCGTGGCCCTCGTACAGCTCTCCCGGCCGAGCAACCGCGAGCAGTTCAGTCGGGACAGGAGTTAAGGCCATCGGCCTGATGGATGGATTTGTGTTTGTCCAATTGCGCAGGTTCAGCAATCGGACGGGTCGTTGGCGCTGATTGGACTTGTGTTGTCATCGGCACGTGAGTCCTTCAATCTGGGTGATGCAAACGCCTTGCAAGACGTAAGGTGGCATTGGCACCTGCGCCGCAATTGACGTTCAACCTTCCGGCAAATTCAGGATTTCCTCCAGGCGGGGAGCGAGGGATGGGAGGACGCGTTCCAGCCAGGAGTGATCGATCAGCCCGACTCCGATCATGTCACGAATATGCCTTTTGTCTTTGTCCCGATACGACGTCAGTTTCATGCCGACCAGGGCATCGAGGTTGACAACCGCAAAAGTTCCTGGACGTACAGATTCTTCGATTAGGGGGGCTGATTGCAAATCGTATTCCTTGACTTTTTCGCCGGCGAAGTTGACATGGACTGCTTCGCCGGGTTTCGAATCCGGCGAGTCCAGGAAAATCTCGACCCCCATCGCGCGGTCGTGGACAAAACCGCCGGCCGCCATCGCTTCAATGGCGGCAGGCATGTCGTCGCGGCGCACCAGGATATCGACGTCGCGAGTGAAGCGGACCGCGCCTTCATCGACGCTTCCGACCCATTCGGCAACGGCATTGCCCCCATGACCGCGTAGGGAACCTGGGCAGATTCCAGTGCCGCTGTGGCCCGTTGCAGGCGCAGCCGAATTCGTTCGATTGCCGTTGCTACCCGCTCCCATCCACTGGTGTTTGATGTTTCACGGATATCCATACGACTACACCATCGCGGGTTCGTCCAGCAGTTCACGGCAGGTGAGGGCGATGCCAGCTGGATCCAGGCGAAGGTCGGCGAACAGTTCGCCGCGCTCGCCATGTTCAACGAAGCGGTCGGGAATGCCGAGGCGGCGGATCGGGCGGGTGTCGAGGCCGAGTTCGCTGGCGGCTTCCAGGACGGCGCTGCCAAAACCGCCCATTAGCATCCCCTCTTCGACGGTCAGTACGAACCGCGATTCAGCCAGAGCCCGCTGCAACAGCCCCTGGTCAAGCGGTTTGGCAAAGCGGGCATTGACGACACCGATATCGATTCCCTGTTCCCGCAGGCTCGCAGCCGCTTCGAGACAGGCCGACAGCATCGTGCCGTAACTGAAGATCATTCCATCGCTGCCCCAGGAAATGATTTCGGCTTTGCCCAACTCCACCGCTTGTAGCTTTCGGGGGATTTCGGCGGCCGTGTCTTTGGGGTAGCGAATCGCACAGGGCGCTGAATGCGCAAGCGAAAACTCCAGCATCGCCCCCACGTCGTTGGCATCGCCTGGTGCCATCACGACCATGTTCGGAAATATTCGCATATATCCGATGTCAAAAGTGCCATGGTGAGTCGGACCGTCGGGGCCTGTCAGTCCGGCACGATCCATCATGAATGTCACAGGCAGGTTCTGCAAACAGACCTCCTGGAAAATCTGGTCGTAACTGCGCTGCAGAAAAGTGCTGTAGATGTCCACGATGGGACGCAATCCGGCCTTGGCCTGGCCCGCCGCGAAAGCAACGGCATGCGATTCACAAATCCCGACGTCAAAGAAACGGTCCGGGAACGCTTCCCGTACCGGTTCCAGTGCATTTCCCTGACACATCGCCGCCGTAATCACGGTGACCTTGTCGTTGGTCTGCATGTGGTAGCGGATCGCGTCGCTGGCATGATTCGTATAAGCCTTCCCGCCGGGTTTTTTCCGGATCACGACTTCGTTGCCATTGCGGTCAAAAACCGGCGGCGTATGGAAATAAACCGGATCGCAGGCCGCCGGTTCAAAGCCCTGTCCCTTGCGGGTAAACACATGCAACAACACCGGTTGTTCGATGTCGCGGCACATCCGCAAATATTTTTTCAGCAGGGGAATATTGTGGCCGTCGATCGGTCCGAAATACTGAAAACCGAGTTCCTCGAACAGCATTCCGCCGCAGACTCCTGCCTTGACTCCCTCCTTTACCTGGGCCAGGAACCGCTCGACGGGATCGCCAAAGACCGGAACGCGATTCAGCAAACTGGCGACTTCGGATTTCAGTCCCCTGTAGAAAGGATTCGAACGCATCTTGTCGAGGTAACTCGCCACGCCACCCACACGCGGACAAATCGACATCTCGTTGTCGTTGAGGATGACCAGCTGCCGTCCGGCCTGCTGGCTGGCGTTGTTCATCGCTTCGAAAACAATTCCTGAAGGAAAGGCCCCGTCGCCAATCACTGCGACACAGTGGTTGTCCGTTCGGCCCATCAGATTGTCGCCGCTCCGCAACCCGACGATCGACGACACGCTGCATCCGGCATGACCTGTTACAAACAGGTCGTATTCGCTTTCGGCCGGATTGGGATACCCCATCAATCCGCCCCGCGTGCGAATGGTGGGGAACTCGTCGTACCGGCCCGTGACCAGTTTGTGCGGATAAATCTGGTGGCCCGTGTCCCAGACCAGCCGGTCCGTCCGGAAATCAAATGTGCTGTGCAATGCGAGGCACAATTCCACGACGCCCAGGTTCGATGCAAAATGCGCCGCCCGCTGCGACATCAGTCCACACAGCGTTTCACGAATCTCGGCCGCCAGCTGACTCAACTCGCCAGCAGACATGTCGTGCAGTTGCATCGGCGATTCGATTGTGGGTAACAGTTTGATCATGGTGCGAAAATCAGGTTCGGAAAAAAAGGGATCATTGGGAAAGGGAAGGGCCGGACCCGGCAGAATCCATCATATAACTTTTCGCGGCAA
>JBGSVU010000700.1:0-2859 GCA_041752775.1 Pirellulaceae bacterium
GTTCGCTTCTTGCTCATCAAAAGTCCTTCTGTCAAATTGACGTTAGACTTTCATACCACCTGGATCAGGATTTGGGGAGCATTCCAGCCCCAGGTTCCCCGCGGTCTTTTGACCGACGAACTGTCACCACGTTCGATGGAAGGCGAGATTGTGAAAGCAAAAAAGGCAGAAATGGACAATCGAAACGGGGGTCACAAACAGGGTGATGATCAACATCCGGACCACCAGCGGCGGGAACTTCTTCGATCGATCGTGGGGAATTTCGACAACGCCATGCTGGTCACACGGGATCTGGGCGGGGGGCTGCGGTCCCGTCCGATGCGTATTGTTGATCGCGAGGCCGATCGTGACCACGATTTTGACCTGCTGTTCGTCACCGGCGAGGCCTCCGGCAAAATCCTTGAAATCGAATCCGATCCGCAAGTGAACGTATCCATGCAGGGAGGAGGGCAATACGTCTCGCTGACTGGAACGGCAGCCACCAGTCATTCCCGCCCGCTGATTGCCGAATACTGGGACGAATCGTGGCGAGTCTGGTTTCCGGATGGAAAAAATGACCCCTCGATTGTGATGATCAGCGTCGAAGTGTCCGAGGCTGAGTACTGGGACAACAGCGGACTGAAGGGACTGAAGTACCTCGTACAGGCGGGCAAAGCCATTTTGCAGGGTGAACAAATGAAAGTCAGCGACGAGGCGCAGCACGGGACCGTAACCGGCCTGTAACACGGCTGACGCTGTATCACGGCCCCACTAGATTAACCTGGCCTGACAACATTGCTCCACCGGTTCAGGCATCGGTGAGCCACATTTTTTTCTTTTTCAAATTTTCGAATCTGGAGTATCAACTATGTTAAAAAAGAAACGCCCATCCCGCGCTGGCAGCCATCCGGACAACAGAAGCGTTAAACGCAACCGTACCGCCCCGAGGCAGCCGGCCAGCTACCTCGAATGTGAACCGCGACAGATGTTGGCAACTTTTGTCGTCAACACCATTGCCGACGAGATTTCAGGAGTCGCCAACGGTCAGATTTCACTCCGTGAAGCAATTATCGCGTCCAACACCAACAGTCCCTTCGGCGATGCCCCGGCAGGCGACGCCGACAATGACCGGATCGTCTTTGACAATTCGATTGCCGGACAGACGATTACGATAGCGAACGGCGACTTTTTGATCTCGGAGGATCTGGCCATTCTTGGTGCTGGCCAGAACATAACCATCGACGCCGATTTCTCCAGCCGGATTTTCAACGTCGCGACATCGGAGATCGTGCGAATCTCACGCGTCTCGCTGGTGAACGGCCTGGCCGTCCAGGGAGGAGCCATCGCCACTTCCGGCGGCGGACGGACTCTGGTCTTTGATGCCGATTTGATGAACAACGAGGCGACGGGCATCGGCGGAGGTGCGATCTACCAACTCAATGGCAGCCTCTACCTGACTGACTCTCGTTTTTCCGGAAACGTCGCCTCGGGCGCATCGGGCAGCGGCGGAGCCCTGTTGACAGTCGACGGGATTGTCGGCATCAACGGCACCACCATGCAGACCAACACGGCCAACCGCGCCGGTGGAGCGATCGAGATTATCGACGGCAGCATGCACATCACCAATTCGACGCTGGGCGGTGCGGCCGGTCTGGGGAACGTCGCTGGCCCGGTCGGCTCGGCCAACCCGGGCAACGGCGGAGCCCTGCATGTCACCGGATCGGCGGGGACCAGTGTCAACATCAACAACTCGACTATCATCGGAAATTATGCAGCCCGCGAAGGTGGCGGCTTATGGAACCAGACTGGATCCATTCTGGCCGTACGCAGCGGAACCATGATTCAGGACAATACGGCCGCGGGCAACGATGCTGACGACGGCGGCGGTGGAATCTTCAACAACGGTGGAACCACCATCGTCGTGGATTCGACCCTCAGCAACAACACGGCTACCGGCACTTCGGGCAGTGGTGGGGGAATTTTCTCCACCGACGGGGACCTGTTTGTAAACAACTCGACTCTCAGTGCCAATGTGGCCAACCGGGCCGGTGGTGGCGTCGAGATCATTGATGGACTGGCTTTCTTCCGCAGCGCGACGCTGGGTGGAGCCACCGCGATGGATGGGAATGTGGCCGGTCCAGCCGGGTCCGCATCACCAGGCAATGGCGGTGCGGTGCATGTAAGCGGTGCGGCCGGATTCACGATCTTTGAATCAACCACGGTGCAATTCAATTCGGCAGCCCGCGAAGGCGGAGGATTGTGGAATCAGGCCGGACCATCGATGATCGTTCGCGATGGCAGCGTCGTGCGCGACAACACGGCCGGGGGCATGACCATCGACGATGGCGGTGGCGGAATTTTCAACAATGGCGGCAAGCTGGTCCTGCGGTCAGCCGAAGTCCTGGACAATTCCACGACAGGAGCCAACACGTCCGGTGGAGGCATTCTTTCGGTGGGTGGACGCGTATCGGTGACCGATTCAACCATTTCCGGAAACCAGGCAGCCGTTAACGGGGGTGGCCTGGCCGCTATCGACGGGGCCTTTGCCTCCTTCCTCAATGTCGATCTGGGGGGGATGGATCCTGCGGACGGAAATACTGCAGGAACGATGGGAAGTGTTCCCGGATTCGGCGGGGGAGCCTACCTCGGTGGAAACGTTTCGGCGCTGTTGGCTTTTGATTCCCGCATCGCAAACAACGGCGCCAGCGACGGCGAAGGTGGTGGAGTGTATGGAGCGGCGACATCCTACCTGCAACTCTCCAGCAATACTTCCGTGAACAACAATGGCGCCGCGATGCTGGGCGGAGGAGTTAGCAGCCTCGGCCAGGTAACGGCGATCGATGCAGCGTTTACCGGCAATAATGCCACCAACGCCGGAGG
>JBGSVU010000701.1:0-3995 GCA_041752775.1 Pirellulaceae bacterium
TACCGTCGATGCCGGTGACGTGAACCAGATTCGCCGAATCACACACCAGCAGTACCAGCAGGAAAACTCCACACCCACCACCGCCCGCTCACTGGAACAGAAACTGCCCCCCTGCCGGATTCTGGTGGTTGATGACGGCGACGCCAACCGCCGCCTTATACGCCTGGTTCTGGAACGGGCAGGAGCCCGGGTCGTCGAAGCCGAGAACGGAAAAATTGGCGTCGAAATGGCACAGACCTGCCGCTTCGACCTCGTTTTGATGGACATCCAGATGCCCATTATCGACGGATACCAGGCCACACAGATGTTGCGGGCCGGTGGATTCGATCGACCCGTAATCGCTCTGACGGCCAATGCCACCAGCGAAGACGAAGCCCGTTATCGGGCCAACGGCTTCAGCGACTTTCTCGCCAAACCTGTCAATTTCGAGAGAGTGCTCGAAGTCGTTGCCAGCCACCTCCCCGATCCGGATGGCCGGCCGGACAACGAACCTGCTGACATGCCAACGCCAGCGGCATCACCCCAATTCGCGCTGGCGCCTCCGCCAGACCCTGAAAAACCTGCAGTCGAACAGCAACATTCACCCGAGTCAGTTTCTCCCGGTCCGGCAATCACCAGCACTGAAAACACACCATCCCGAACCGCTGACGTTCCATCGCGCGCCAAATCGATGACAAGGATGCGAACAGCCGAACAAACCATGACCCTCGTGGGTTTGATTGAGGCGCTGACCCAGCGACAGGACGACGCAGTCGTCGCGGGCCAGTTGCAGCAGGCCCTCGCCGCCGGGACGTTCCAGCAGGACCCGCGTCTGGAGCAGGAGTTGCAGGCGGTCACACCCGTTCGCCCCGAATCGAGGCAACAGCTGGCCGAATTGCTGCTGGACGCAATCGAAGCGACGTCCGGTGAACCAGCGGTGAGCCCGGCAACTCAACCGGCAGAACCGGTCCAAACCGGATCTTCGTTCCATCCAGAACCGATGGATTGCGCGTTGCCCCTGGATGATCCTGATTTTCGGGCCATAGCGGAAGAATTTGTGGTGACATTGCTGGCAAAAATCGAGCAGATGACCGCCCAGGCCGATGAAAAGAATTACGGCGCACTGGCAAAATCAGGCCACTGGCTGAAAGGTTCCGCGGGAACATGTGGTTTCAACCAGTTTTTCGGACGGGCCCAGGCTCTCGAAATCGCTGCCAGAAACACCGACGACGGAACCATCCATCACCTGTTGAATGAAATCAGGGCCATGGCCCACGCCATCCGGATACCGTCCGTGGCTCGTTGATACCTTTTTGCAAACCACTCCTGCATCCCACCTGTTTTTTTGCGCATACTCCCGAAATGAATCAGAGTACCCATCCGGGCCCGGCTAATCTGGCACCCGCCGGCTTTTCCCCAGGCCCCACTGCGACTCCAGAAATCCGCTCGCGTCTGGAGCGTTCCAGGGCTGCGACGCGCAACTGCAAACTGATGATCATCGATGACGAGGACCTCGTGATCAGCGTCGTCCGCCGCTTTTTGCAGTCCGAAGGCTTCGTCAATTTCCAGACGCTGAACGACTCCGTCAAAGCCGTCGAGATGATCCGCCAGTATCGGCCCGATGCCGTGTTGCTGGATATTTCCATGCCCATGGTCAGCGGCCTGGAGGTCCTCGACATCTGCAAATGTGATCCGGCGCTGGAACAGATCCCCTTTATTATTCTCAGTGCCAGTCAGGACAAGGCCACACAAAAGGCGGCCCTCGAACTGGGAGCACTCGATTTCATCCCCAAACCGGTCGACAAGACCGAATTGATCCTCCGCGTCCAGAACGCGCTGATGCTGAAACATCACTTTGACACACTCAGCAATCACGCCCGCGGGCTGGAACAGGATGTCGAAGAACGGACCCGCCAGCTGGAACGTTCTCGCGAACAGATCCTGCAATGCCTGGCCCGCGCCGCCGAATACCGCGACAACGAAACGGGCCGGCACGTGGTTCGCGTCGGCAAGTACTGCCGGGCCATCGCCGAACAGCTGAAACTGCCCGCCCAGTTCTGCAAACAGATCGAACTCGCAGCCCAACTGCACGACCTCGGCAAAATCGGCATCCCCGACAGCATTCTTCTGTCGCCCGACAGGCTGACGCCGGAGCAGTTTGAAGTGATGAAAAAACACTGCGAGATCGGACGGGCCATTCTCAACCCGTTCGCCGCCGAGGAAATCGAGCTGTTGCGCAGATACCAGGCCGGCCAGACCGACCTCCCCGCGTCCCTGCGCGCGCCGATGCTGTCGCTCGCAGCCAGAATTGCCCAGACCCATCACGAAAAATTTGATGGCACCGGTTACCCGCTGGGCCTGAAAGGCGAACAGATTCCGATTGAGGGACGGATTACGGCTGTTGCCGATGTCTACGACGCACTCTGCAGCTCGCGACCCTACAAGGAAGGATTCGCAGTCGAGAAATCCCTGGAAATCATCCTCGCCGATCGCGGCAAAAGGTTTGACCCGGTGGTGCTGGACGCCTTCTTCGAAAAAATCTCAAAAATCGAGAACATCCGCAAGTCGCTGCAGGACGAAATCTGACGCCGGTCCCCAAAGAAAGAACCCCGGCGACCAGTCTCCGCGCGACGATTGCAATCCGTTCAATTGACCAGTCCCTGCAATTTTCAGCTGCTTCTTTCCTGATTTCAGCGGACTGACCCGCTTTCCGGAACCAGATTTCTGTGAACAGCCTGTTTTTCAGGGCTGGAATTGCCGGACTATTCCCCAGTTTGCGGGAATCCATATGAATCAGAACAGCGGGAATGTGAATTAACCCCGGATTGTCGGGTTTGAATCGGCGCCAATGCCAGTCGATCACATCGATATATTCAGAAAGCACGGCTGGATCGGCCTGGTGGCAGTCGTCGTCATCTGGTTCCTGTTTGCGCCAACCATCAGTACACCGGGTGATCCGGCAATGTCCCACCGCACCAAATCCGTGAACTCGAAACGAACCAGCGCACGTTTTGATTCCATGGAAGAAGCTCAACGGGCAATCCAGACGAATCAGGACCAGCAAATGGTAGAAACCCGGCGCATGACGCAATCCATCACCGGCCGGTAACCCGTCATTCCGGATTGACCGCTTCCGCTCTGCCTGAAGGTTGGCAACGAATCACAGTCCAACTCGTGCCTGTCCCGGTCGCAACGCGACCAGCAGATCAATGGGCTCCCAGTTCACAACGGGCTTCCCCGGAAAACGGCACGATGCATGAGCCTGTTCCAGTTCCTGCAACAGGCGGGCGTACTTGCTCACTGGGAACCAGGACCAGCTCCCGGAAACCACTCGGTATGCTGGTCGCCACCCCGTCCCCAGTAAGTAACCCGCTGTCCCCGCAGAAACGCGATATAGCCCTGCACACCGGCCTCCATCGCACGCCAGGTAAAGTCGCGATAATGCTGGCCGTGCCGCTGGCTGTCGAGAATCGCCGCGCGCAGCCCGGCCGCATCAAACTCGGCAGCTACGGCAGGCAATCCCTCGTAGCTGAGGGGCGTCGTCACGATATCTCCCGCGGCCCCATAAAAACTTGTCCGCAGGGCAACGTAGTCGACGTGATAATACTCGACGCCAGTCTCGACAAGCCTTCCGACAATTTCAGGAAAAGGAATCGAACCGTCGAGGGTCGCGCGAGCGGCCTCCACCACAATTTCCGCGTTCATTCGTGTTTTGATATCCTTGTTTTCAGGAGATTCCGTACACCACCGATGCACCGGCGTGGACGGAAATTCTTCCATTCAAACGCAGTCGACTATTACGATCTTTTGCGCCGACTGGTTCTGATAAAGTTCTGTCATGGTTTTCTGTGTGTCACGGTGCATCATCAAAATCCACAAATGTCAGAGGCGGGGCATTTTCCGGTTCCATTTGCGTCAGGACCCGGATTGTGTAGCCCCCATAGCACTTGTTCCCGACGAGAATCATCCAGTCAGAGACTTCGGAACGCTCAAATGTTCGCCTGTCTCCAGGCTTG
>JBGSVU010000702.1:0-6568 GCA_041752775.1 Pirellulaceae bacterium
CCACATTTCAATAGGTGGGTGGCACCAATCGAGCTGGCTTTAAGTGTCTGTCGGTTATTGGTACGTCGCCAATCGCTGCGTCAGCCCGTTGAGGCCAACTATCCGGTCAGCGCCCATGCAGTGATTTCAATAGGTGGGTAGCACCAATCGAGCACCAGACTTAAAACCGAAAACGAGGTCTGACCCCATGATGCCGATAACCGCCCCCGCCCCCCATTTCAATAGGTGCATTTCAATAGGTGGGTGGCACCAAATTTCGCCCAAATTTCCTCTTTGCGCCCCATTTGCCCTGCGTTTTTCTCCTCGGGGCGTTAGTGCCTCTTCATGTTTTCAATTGCGTCTCCAAGGGCCTCTGCCAACTCCCATTGTTTGGTTCGCGCCTGTTGAACTGTCATTCGATTGGAATTTGGAGTAAGCGGGATATCAGTGAATCCGCCCATCCCTCCTGTCGCGGCCTTCAATTCCTCTAATGCCTTGCGGAACTCGGCGGAACCCCTAAGTGAATCGTTTAAAACCTCACGACGATCGCTGAACCATTCTGCTTTGGACTCCCAACCGCATTCTTTAAGTAACTGGCAAACCTGATCTAATATTTGGTTGAGTGCTTGGGTCATTTCAAGGGAGCCTCCCCAACATACTTCAATACGTTTCCCGGAGTGATGTCTTCGGGAAACAGAACCTGATACCCCGTACCACCCTTTACTTTTCCGTAGTAAACGGTTACATCTTGAGCGAACTCATACGTCCGAAGCACTTCGTTTGGGTTGTTCCACTTATTGATTTGGTACATGGAGTTGGTTCCCTGCTGAGTTGTCGTTGAACGAGTGCCAAACCATGAGCCAGGGTTGTCAGGAAGTTCGTCCGGAACCCAAGGTGAGCGATATAATTTCTCGCCAGCCTTGAATGTGCGGAAACGAACCGGCCCGTCAAATTCTTTGGCAAAGGTCTTGGAAAGCTTCGGTAGTGCTGACCGCACTAAGCTGTTCGGGGTTTTCAGGAATCTTTTACCTGCAACTTCAATGTAATCGCCGCCGGGGATCAGGCCTATGGGTGACAGGACTGCCTGAGTGACGGTCAGGTTTCCTTCCAGTGTGTCATTCACTGTGACAAGCACATCGCCGACAAAAACAAGAGACAACGTCGGGTCAATCACATAATCCCATAAATTTGTTACCAGCAATTGCGCTTCTTGAAGGGCCGCCGATCTTTGCGAAATCAGGACATTTTCATCCAACCCAGACCGGGCCAGCGCGATTGCCAGCATACTGCGGGGACCGGCTGCATCTTTTGCAACGGCGCGCATCACCATCGAACGAAGCAGGATTGCAGCTTCCACTGGATCGTTCAGGTCGTCGTCAAACGAAAACGTGAAGAACCTGTCGACGTCACCACCTTCAGAAATTACGGTTTGTTTAAACCAGTACCAACTCCACATCGGCTTGATTTCAAGCTTGAACTTGCCAGACCCCATCTGTTCTGAAAAGACTCTGGACCAAATGTCTGTTTCACGCGGAAACATCTCGAAATACGCGTTCAGAATGTCCTCAACCGCCAATCGCTCCTCGGCGATTTCCTCCTCGTCAAGTTCCTGATTTCCTCCGCCGGTGGTGTAGTTGCCGGAGCCGCTGGTGGGGTCTTCTGTCAGGCCGGGGATCACGAGGAAACTGACCTGCTGGTCGATCGCGTCGATCCGCTCCTGTTCAGCGTTGGCGAACTCGGCCGCGAAGGCGTAGTCCAGATCGTCCGGGTTGTACAACCCGCCAATCTCCGGGGGCAAATGCGCCGTATGTGTCAACAACGGCTGTGTACTCCCGCCTCCGCCAGGGTTGTCCGGATTGCTGCCGCCGCCCGCGCCGCCCGGACCACCGCCGCCTCCCGGACCACCGCTGCTTCCGCCTCCAGTCGTTTCCGGCAGCAGACGCATTGGCTCCACCACACTGTCAAAACCCACCGTGCCGAAATACTTGCCCGCCATGAATCCGGGTTCCGACGGACCTGAATAGCTGTCCGTGCTGGTCGGGTTTTCATCACGCGTCTCGGTGACCACACTGCCGTCGATACCAATCCGGTCCCACTCCCAGTGCCGCGATTCGTCCACCGTCTCATGGCCCCACGAACTGCCCGTGATGGTCTCGGTCCGGACCGGGTCAGGGCTGACCGCCGAATTGAAGGTCACATCGCTGGTCACCGTCGATGTGAAGTGGTCTTCCTTCAGGCTCTCCGTCCGCAGCCCCTCGAATCGATCGGCCAGCAGCCCTTCGTAAGGCAACCCCACCGCGTGGGCTTCGTAGTCCAGTTCGTGCGTCCCACCCACATTGGACGTGTCGCCGTGCCCGACTGTCGTTTGCGTCACCGTGCCATCCTGCAGGTTCGGCAATTCGCCCCCCTGCACAAGATAGGTCATCGAACCGCCAACTGTTTTGGCCCAGGTGAAATCGGCGGTGGAGTGAAACGTGCCTTCGCCGTGGCTGGTGAACTCGTATCCATACAGATTTCCGCCCTGGTCCGTCCGGGTGAAAGTCCCGTCCTTTCCGATGGAAAAACCCCCGTCGGTCGACAACCGTGCCGTCATGTTGCGGGTGCCGGTCGGCGTGTAGACAGTCTGGACCTGTCCGCCCGGCAGAAATTCCGTTCGGTACGAATCGCGGCGGTTGATGTCATCGGTAAAGTTCCACAGCAGGTCGTTGTCATGGGTGGTCGTCGTTTGCAAGTCGGACAACTCTTCCGTTTGCACTTTGTGCAGATGACGGCTGGCCCGGACCATTTCGTTGCTGTTGCCGACGACGGACTGGTCGTAAGTCACCGCTCCGGTGCCATACGCCCGCAAGCCACGCGGCAGCGGGTCTTCGCCCGAACCCAACGAACCGGAACCGCCGTCCCCGGGATCGAGTGTTTCAAAAACCAGGCGCACGCCGTAGTCGTCATAGTCCCAGCCATGCGTGACGGTCTGCTGGTGGTGTTCACTGTAATCGCCCGGATCGATCACGACATTGGTCGTCTGGCCATCGCCGTCCGGAGCCCACTCCGAATGGTAGTGAATGATTTGCTGGGGATTGGTGATGTCGGCCTGCGATGTGTAAATGATCTGCGACTGACCATCGCGAGTCATCCGAATCCCGTCGGCGGCATAGGTCACCTGCGCCGTCGTATTGTCGATGGTGCGAATGTTCGACCCGGGCCCCTCGTTGTGATGCCGCAGCGAAACCTGGTCGACCGTAGAAATCGTGCCACGTCCGTCGGGGTCGTGGTTGTCGTGCGTGACGCGCGAAAAAAGTTCGTAGTCGGCGTTCAGGTCACCGAAACGGTAATCGAGCGAACTGGACGATCCGCCGGTGCCAGACAGTTGGGTGACGCTGTGATCGAAATCGATCCGGTAGCGGTCTTCGCTGGAACCACCCGTTCCGTTGTTGCCGCCACCTGAAGTGCCGCCACCGGTGGAACCGCCGCCAGCCGAGCCACCGCCAGCCGCACCACCGCCGGTTCCTCCGCCCGTATTGCCGCCACTGGAACTGCCGCCGTCATAGTTGGGCGAATTCCTGCTGATCCACTCGGCGACCGAAGCCCGATCCCAGGAATCCGTGCTGGTGCCGTCGCTGTCCATGTCGGAACTGCTGGTCAAATCGAACAGGACTTCATCGCGATAATCGCCGGCCGCTACGGCCACACCGCCCGAACCGCCGCTGCCGCCACTTCCCCCCGAACCGCCACCGCCCGAACCGCTGCCGGTTTCGTCGTAGGTACCGGTCTGGAGCGAGTGAAAGAACACGTTCAGTCCCTGCCGTCCGCTTCCCTGGATGACCGAAGGCAAATTGCCCGACGTATGGCTGCTGGCTGTCCACTCGTGGTTCGAGGAACTGCCGTCCGAACCGTAACTGACGGTTCCCTCATTCATCGTATCGGATTCGGTGAACTCGACCCAGTCCGACCAGCGGAGGATTTCAAAATTCTCCGGTGTCTGTCCGGGCGGGGTTTCTTCGAACTGCTGGTACCATCCCAGCGATCCGTTTTTCGTGCGAGTCGTCACGACGTTGTCGAGGATCGTCTTATCGAGGCTGGAGTTCCAGTTGGCCGTATCGACGGAATCGCCATCGAGTGGCTGTACCGATGTCGCGTCCAGTCCGCTGCGCACCTGCTGGTGGTCGTGGCCACTGCCCGTGATTTCGTTTTCGGAGAAACTTGCAAAACCTTCCCGCGCCGAATAGTCGCCGCGGACGACCACCGAACTGCTGTACAAGCGAAATCCGCTTTCCCCGTCATAATCCATTCCCAAATCGGAATCGAGCGTACTTGTTTGTCCGCCATCGCTGTCGAAATCGACCGTCAGGCCGACGTTGTTCGCGCCGCCCTTGTGGCCGGTGGTGCTGGAATGGGACGAACCCTCGAAGTGGCGGACGATCAGGGTTCCGTCCTCGCTGGTGGACAGTCCCACATAGGCGGCTGCGGGTGAGTTTTCGTCATCACCGGGCTGGATCACGCCCGCGGCAACTTCCGGGGCGACGCCCGTTTGAAAGAATGCCATCGCATCTGTCGAAAACGCCAGGGGACCAAGGTCCGGATCCTCGTCTTCGTCCTCGCCATCCGGCCCGGAAGTGTAGTTGAACAACTGGCGGGCGTTCCACTGCGAAGAAGATTCCGAATCGTCCTGCCGCGTGAGGTAAGCCGTTTGGACTGTGATCGCACCGGTCAGGATCAAATCAGATTCGTCATCCGGATCAGAGTCTTCGCCCGAGAGCAATACGTTCGTGTCGACCGTTACCAAGTCCCCGCTGGTCCATGAAAAGCCTGACGAGCCCGCAGCTTCCGCCAGGTATCCATCACCCGCAAACCGCGCTTCGAATTCCGAAGCCGCAGCGATGTTGCTGCCCAGCGTGTCGTACAGATCGTGACCCGAATACGAGATCGAAACGGTCACGGCTCCGGTCAAATCTGTTGCAACACCCGTCAGCGAATTGTAGTGGCCCGAACCGCTGAACGAATCGCCAGCCGTCAGTTCACCGCTGCCGCCGATCGTGTTGGCGGAAACAGTTGAAACGTACTGGGGCCGGTAAGTTTCAGTCTGGCCGGTTTCGCCCTGGACCGCCATCGGGTCGAATTCGGGGTTTTCTTCGAGGGCATCAAAGAAGAATTCGTAACCGGAAACCAGCGTCGGCGTCGAGCTGGCATTCCAGGCTCCGAACGACGTCAGCGAAAGCGACCAGGCCGGGTGCTCCTCCAGCGACAGGCTTTTCCCCATCGCCAGGAGCGCCGTCGAATCGGTCGAGGTCCACGAGAAATTGTCGGTGGTCGTGGCCGCAGCGGTGAAGAAGCTGCCCGTCCCGCCGGGCGTGCCCCGAGTCGTTTCGGAATGCCGGATCGAGCCCGATCCCAGCACGACCGTTTCCGTTCCGCTGCCGACCAGGTACCAGTTGGAAGCCGTGTTGCCACCCGCATCGGCAGAAACCATCTCCCGGTAGGAAACACTGCCGCTGAAACCGATAGTTCCGCTGACATCGTAATACCGCGCGGTAGTCGTAACAGCTCCGTCAGCACCGGTCGTGGAGACCACACTGGTTGCGCCCCAGTTGATTGTGACCGCAATGCTGTAAAAGGAACTGACGATTCCGCCGGTGCCGGGCGTGTATCCCGGGGTGAACTCCAGCTGTGCGGCATCCGTTTCGGTCAACCCGTCGGAATAGGTAAAAGTGTGATCGACCAGGATGTGGATCGAGTGGGGGTACATGCTGGGGTCATAGACGCCGTTGGCGAGGATGGCTGCGGCGTCGTTTTCGTCCAGCCTGTGGACCAGCCAGGTGTTGGTCGTGGTGTGGACGGTTTCGGTAGAGATGTTGGGCGCAACCCAAAGGCCGGGTGTGATTTCATAAGAGGGGCTCTGGAGCGTTTCGACGGTCCGGTTGACCGCCCGGTGATTGCTGAAAATCACCGCGCCACTGCCCGGACCAGATCCACCTGATCTGCCACTGCCTGAATTACCACTGTCCAAATAGCCGTCGCTTTGGATGGCGGCGTACTGGGCAATACTGGAATAACTGTTTCCGGTGGGCGCGGACGTGTCGATCTGATATGCGAGCAGTGTGGAAGTATCAAACCGGGTCACCCCTGCAGCGGCATTCCATGTTGTTGGGCCGTCATAGTTGTCGACCGGGTCGGGCCGAACGATGGAGCTGGAATATTCCCCGGCGCGCTTGATTGCGTCGAGCAGCGGCGCGGAAATCTCGGCGGGCAGATCGAGGAATCGTACGGCATCATCGTGGTTCGGAGCGCCATTGCCCGCATCGAGAACAACTCTCGGTTCAAGAGGAGAGTATTCCACTCCGGCACCCACCAGCCCCGGTCGCCGTCTGGTTTTCGCGTGGGGCTGGATCAGGCAGAAACGGGTGGGAAGCTGGAATCCGGAATCAACGCCAGAAAGTTTGCGTGTTGAAGTACGCATGAGAAAGTCTCCCCTCGTCAATTCGACAAGTTGGTCCAATCAGTTTCAGATTCGGGAGTTCCCGGCAATCAGAACGATCCCCAAAAACCGTGTCAAGCAGCCCGGCAGAAAAATCCCGGATTTTTTTCCAATTTTTTT
>JBGSVU010000703.1:0-9634 GCA_041752775.1 Pirellulaceae bacterium
GATCTGGTGGCCAGCTTCATCGCGGCAGTCGAGTTCGAGGTGTTCGGGGAACACTGTTTCGCTGCCGCGAATTTCGATCCGCATTTTGCCTTCGGTTTCCAGATCGCTGATCGACCGGCGGCGCTGGTTGTTGAGGTAGCTGGCGACTTTTTCATTCACGCGCACGGTGACTGATTTGCAGCGCGGCTGTTGGGAGGCCAGCATGACCATCCGGATCACGTCCAGTGCCATGCTTTCTTCGGTTTTGACCACGCCCCGTCCGCCACAGCAGGGGCAGTCGTTGTACATGGTTTTCTTCAGGCTGGGGCGAATCCGCTGGCGTGTCATCTCGACCAGCCCGAAGGGGCTGGTTCGCAGAATCCGGGTCCGGGCGCGGTCCCGTTTCATGGCGTCGCGCAGGGCGGTTTCGACACCGCGCCGGTGTTTTTCGCGGCGCATGTCGATAAAGTCATTCACGATCACGCCGCCGAGGTCCCGCAGCCGCAGCTGCCTGGCGATTTCGCGGGCGGCAGCGAGGTTGACCCGGTAGGAGGTTTCGTCGGCTGAGGAATCGACCCGGAAGGTACCGCTGTTGACGTCGATCGCCACGAGGGCTTCGGTCTGGTCGATCACGATCGAGCCACCTTCGGGCAACTTGACTTCGCGGCGGTGGATCCCGGCGATTTCTTCTTCCAGTTTGTATTTGTGGAAGATCGGGTCTTTGCCGGTGTAATGTTGCAGCACGCTGGCCTGGCGTGGCATAACCATTTTCAGGAACTCGCGGGCGCGGTTGAACGCCTCTTCGCCATCGACGAGGATCGAGTCCATGTCGGAGGAGACGATATCGCGGATGGTGCGAATGATGATGTCGCTTTCCTCGTAGATTTCGCCCGGTCCTTCTTCCTTCTGCAGCTTCTTGCAAATCGCTTTCCAGAGTCGCAACAGATAGGCGAGGTCGCGGGACAGTTCCTGGCGGCTGCGACCGGCTCCGGCGGTTCGCACGATGAATCCCAGCCCCTTGGGTGGTTTCAGGTCGAACAGGTATTCCTTGAGTTTGCGCCGTTCGGTTTCATCTTCGATTTTGCGACTGACGCCGATGCGGCCCAGTGCGGGCATCAGCACGACGTACCGGCCGGGGATGCTGATGTAGGTGGAGAGCGTGGGGCCCTTGTTGCCGATGCCCTCCTTGATGACCTGCACGAGGACTTCGTCGCCGCGCTGAAAGAGTTCCTGGATGGGCGGTTTGAAGCGGGGGCGGCTGCTGAAATTCTGGCGGCGGCGGTTGGGGGGCTGTTTGTCGCGTTCGCGTTTTTCGGCTTCGGCGATCTCGTCAGGATCGTATCCGCCCTGCCGGTAGTAGCCGGGTTCGACATCACTGATGTGGAGAAAGCCGTTGCGGCCCACGCCGAAATCGACGAAGGCGGCCTGGATACTGGGTTCGATATTGACGATCCGGCCCTTGTAGATGTTGCCGGCAAAATTGTTCTGGCTGGTCCGTTCGGTATAAAGTTCTTCAAGTCGTCCGTCTTCGAGAATCGCGATCCGGATTTCTTCGGACTGCGACGCGTTGATCAGCATTTCTTTTTTCATGGGCGTGTTCGTTCGTGTTTGGGAAACCGGTCGGTGACGCGGTTTCGGTGTGTGCTTGCAAATTCCGCCGCAGGGAATGCCGGTTGCCTGGCGGAAAGAGCTTCCGCTGGCGACCGGCAGATGCGGCGGCAAAAAAATCCGCGAGGCCGAATCTGGTCGATACCGGAATTCGGGGCGGGGATGAGAACCGGAACGGGTCCGGTCGGGAAAAAACATATCCCGCACCGGCCATCAGCCGGCGGGGCAAAAAGTCCGGGACAATTTCCTTCCGGGTCCAGCAGACGACTGGCCCACTCGCCAGCGTGGCGGTGAATGTGTGCAAGTCGGACTGGAATCTGGAATTCGCCACGGGACCCTTTCGTCCTGGCGCGATTCCGGCTTTTTTCAGGTCTCGGTTTGGGGGCGGATGACCCCGGCTGTCGATGAAACGGTTCGGCAGGTTTTTTGCCGAAAACGGGTGGGGTACGGTTCAGGGGTCGTCGTGATGCTCGCCAGTACCGTTTTTCAGGACTGGCTCCGTTTCGCCGGGGAAACCGGATTCCACCAGACTGACCAGTGAAGCAATTGCGTCACTGGCGTCGGGACCGGTGCCGACCAGCTGAACGGTCGAACCCTGGGCAGCGCCGAGGGTGAGAATGGACAACACACTTTTTCCATCGATCCGCAGATCGTCCTTGACCAGTTCGATTCGGCTGTTGAACCGGGCCGCCGTTTCGGCGAACAGGTAAGCCGGGCGCATGTGCAATCCCTGGGGATTGACGATGGTCACCGTAGCTGAATGAATTTGTCCGGACATCTGGCCAACAAACAGACTGTGAAAATTGCCGCGATCGCGTCTAGGACACAAACTGGTTGTTGTCCGCTTCTTCCAGCACCTGCTGGATATCAGTCGCGGAACGGGACTGTTTCAGAAACCGGCAAAAAGTCGAATCCTGCAACTGTTTGGAGATGTTTTCCAGCGCCCGCAGGTGATCGCGGGGCCGGTCGGGAGGGCTGATCAGCATAAAGAACAGCTGGACTTTTTCGCCGTCGAGGCTCTGAAAATCCACGCCCGTCTGGCTGATCCCGACCGTGCCGACCAGTTCGGTAACACTGGGATGTTTGGTGTGGGGCACGGCAATGCCGCGTCCAATCCCGGTGCTGCCCAGTTCCTCGCGTTTCATCACGGCCTGGACGATGTTTTCCAGCTCGCCGGCTTTCAGTTCGCCGGCCTGAACCAGGGACTGAACCAGCTCGCGAATGACTTCTTCTTTCGTGGTGGCCGCGACATCAACTTTGATGGCAGCGGTCTTCACAAAATCACTGAATCTCATGAAGGGTTTCCTTTTTGTGTCTGAATGTTTCTGGTGATCAGGGAATGTTGCCGCTGCTGCCGGAAACGTGAGCATCCACGTTTTTGGCAGGGACCGTTCTGCTATTCTGCGGAATGGTTGTCGCGGCCTCTGTGTTCGGTAATTCTGGACTTGTGCCGCCGCATCTGGCTTTCGATTTTGTCCAGCACCAGATCCAGCGCAGCCAGCACATTGGAACCGGAGTCGGAAGCAAAAAAATCGGCACGCTCTGCGGCGGATATGCGAATCTCAACGGTCGGCTGACTGGCGTGTTTCAGATCGCAAATGACTTCGATGGCAGTCGTCCGTTCAAAAAATCTGGGCAGGCGGGAGACTTTGTCCGTGATCGTTTGCTGAATCGCGGCCGGTACCTGTCCATGCCGCACAACCACTCGTGTGTCCACCACCTGTCCTCCTGCTGTGAAATCCGGCCCGGCGGAACGCCGTGTCACCGGTGTCCGGACGCGGGCCAGCGTCTGTCAATCTGTTGCTGCAAATTGTAATCCTGCCGACCCACATCGACAAATACGGTTTCCCCGCTGAAATGGGGCCGATTCACGGAAAAAGCCAATACTAGGGCACCAAGGGTGCCGTTTCCCCGCCCAGCCCGCCTCTTGTGGGACCGCAATCGGGCCTTAACTGTTCTCACGACGGAGCCGGTTTTTTTTCCACCATCCAAACGCCGACACCAGAATCGTTGCAATCGTCAGCGGAATCACGAATAACCCCATCGACCAGCAAAACCGTGTGAAATAGGGGCTGTCGGTCTGGTCCAGAAAAACATAGACCACGTACAGCCAGTAATAGGCAAAAAACAGCCCCCCTTCCCAGCGGGCAATTCGTCCGCTCAGAAAGATCGGCAGGCACGCCACCGACACCGCCAGCATGACCGGCAAGTCAAACCCAAGTGCCTGGGTGCCAATCGGGATCGGCGCGGGAGAGACCAGACCCGCCAGCCCCATCACGCCAAGGGTGTTGAAGACGTTGCTGCCGACAATAGTGCCCGCCGCCAAATCGCGCTCCCCCTTCAGACTCGCCATCAGACTGGCCACCACCTCCGGCAACGATGTCCCCACTGCCACGATCGTCAGCCCAATCACCAGTTCGCTGACCCCCAGCATGTGAGCAACCGATACGGCACCCGCCACCATCCGGTTGGCACCGACCAGCAACAGCGCCAGCCCACCCAGCGCCAGTGCCAGCGCCAGCCAAACCGGCACCAGCGGTTTGTCATCCACCACCCCCTCGGTCGATTCCCGCAGCGCCCGGTCCAGCAGACGTTGTTCCGAACGCCGCGACTCGATCACCAGCCAGACCGTCCATCCGACCAGCAAGACCATTCCGGTCAGGCCTTCCCGGAAACTGAACGTTCCGTCGAGGCAGGCCAAATACATCAGGACCGCCGATAAAACCATCAGCGGCAATTCGCGCCGCACCAACTGGCTGTTCACGACCAGCGGAGCCACCAGCGCGGAAAGCCCCAGAACAAACAGGATGTTGAATATGTTGCTGCCGACCACGTTCCCCAGCGCCACATCGGCCGCGTTGTTCCGCGCCGCGCTGGCCGATACGGCCATCTCGGGAGCACTGGTTCCAAAAGCAATCACCGTCAGGCCAATGACCAGCGGTGAGATTTTCAGGATCCGCGCCAGACTGACGGCGCCGCGCACCAGCAGCTCGCCACCGACCACCAGCCCCACCAGCCCCAACAGCATGTTGAGGACCGCCCATAAAATATCCATGCTGTCCCGTCCGATCCGGTTCGTTGAGCCAACCCCGGAAAAAATTTCATTGTACCCCAGCGGAAACGCTGTCAAACGTTCATTGCGCTGCCGACGCGCCGAACAGGTTCATCGCGAGGGACATCGCCTGGTCGTAAAACGGTTCCAGCACAATATAGACACCCGCACCCGCGAGGAATCCGGCGAGTGCCAGCGGGGCAATATTCCTGAAGTACCAGATGAAACTGATTTTCTCCAGACCCATCGCCGCCACGCCCGCAGCGCTGCCAATCACCAGGCAACTGCCTCCCGTGCCCGCGGTGTAGGCCAGAAACTGCCAGAACGGATGGTCCTTGGGAAATTCATACATCTGAATCCCCGCTGCCACCAGCGGAACATTGTCGACCACACTGGAGGTCAGCCCGATCGCCATCGCCACGAGGTTCAGGTTGCCGCCAAAAAGCGTGTCGACCTCGGCCGCCAGCCTGTCCAGCAGTCCCGCGGCCGCCAGTCCACTGACACACAACAAAATACCCAGAAAAAAGAGAATGCTGCTGGAATCGACCCGACGCAGGATTTCAATCACGTGAGTCGAACTGCGATTGACTTCCAGCTCGAACGTGTGGCGAATGCGTTCACCCACGATCCACAGCACGCTCAGGCTGAGCATCATTCCCATGAATGGCGGCAAATGCGTGACCAGCTTGAACACCGGCACGAACAGCAATCCCGCCACACCCAGCAAAAACATCAGGGTGCGTTTCCACTGGTCGATTCTGGGCTGGCTTTCCATTCCCGGATCGTCCGCCGGTCGCAGGACTTCGCCCCGCATCCCCCACGACACGATCAACAGGGGAACCAGCAGGCAAACCACGCTGGGAATGAACAACCGGATCATGACTTCGCCGACCGAAATTTTCTGACTGATCCAGAGCATCGTCGTCGTCACGTCGCCAATCACCGTCCAGGCTCCACCCGCATTGGCGGCAATAATGATGATCCCGGCATATACCAGCCGGTTCTCGGGACGGGTGACCAGTTTTCGTACCAGCGAAACCATGACGATGGTCGAGGTCAGGTTGTCCAGCACACTGGACATGAAAAAGGACAACCAGGCAATGATCCACAACAAACGGACTTTGCTCGTCGCCCGGATCCGCGTCGTGATGACGGAAAACCCTTCAAAGGCATCGATCATCTCGACGATTGTCATCGCGCCCAGCAGAAAAAACAGCACACCCGATATTTCGTACAGGTTGTGAGTCAACTGCTGTTCGGTGACAAAGGCCCGGACCTGTTCCGCGGCTTCCGCTGCATGCGCGGCCGGGTCCGCATCCCCTGCTGCCAGATCGCCTGCTGCCGCATCCGCGACGCCGTCCGTGGCCGCGTGACCCTCGCTGTAATGGGCAAAGCGGGCGACCGCGTCTCGATCAACGAACTGATCCGCATTCAGGATATAGACGGACCAGCAGAGGACTCCGGCCAACAGCGCCGGTGCGGCCTTGTTGATGTGAATGTTGTGTTCAAAGATGATGGCCAGATAACCAAGGATGAAGATCACCCAAAGCAGTACTACGATCGTCATGGAGGTGAAGCAATTGTTGGAAACCGGCCGGCAAACCCGCGATTCGTTGAGCCGTCCACGAAATCAGAAAACGGGCCTGAGTACTGTACCACGTCAAAAAATCAGGCCCGGCATTCTAGCCCAGAGCCCGAAAGAGGCTAAGGCCAGGTACCGGCCCGGCCCGATTTGTCGCGGAACGCTACCGCAAAAGACCCGCGACAAACGACCCGCGATAACAGTGTCCCCGGGCAACTCCGGTCCGGACAGGCGCACAGCAGGAAAAACTCAGGGCGCCATTTTTTTGAGTTTTCGCTGAAGCGTCCTGCGCGGGATGTCCAGCCGCCGGGCGGCTTCCGAGATATTGCCGTCGCAATCCGCCAGTACCCGCTGGATATGCTCCCACTGGGCCGTGGCCAGCGAGGGTGGGTTCTTTTCCAGGTCGTCCGGTTCGGAGGGAGCGTCCGGCGTTGAGGCCTGGAACGCAGCCAGCACCTGGTCGGCATCCGCCGGCTTGGTCACGTAATTGACGGCCCCCAGTTTGATGGCCTCCACCGCGTTGGCGATACTGCCATAGCCCGTCAAAATTACGGCCCGGGTCTGCGGCGAAACATCCAGCAGTTCCCGCAACAGGTTCATGCCGTTCAAATCGGGCATTTTCAGGTCGATTACCGCCAGCTGGGGTTTGTAGTCGCGACCGACCAGCAACGCTTCCTCCCGGTCTCCCGCGGTGTAAACCAGAAACCCCCGCTTTTGAAACGAACGTTCCAGCCGACTGCGGAGAATCTCATCGTCATCCACCAGCAGAATGCTGGGTGTTTTTTCGGGATCAAGCATGGCATTACCTTTCGCTCTCTACAGTCTATCCTGCTTCGGCAGACGGGTCACGACCGGCCGGCGGTTTTTCCCGGCAATGGGGCGTTATGAGCCTGGAGCGGCCGGTTTTTCCCGTCGCGGCAGGCGGACAGCGACCCTGGTTCCGCGTCCGGGCTCGGAAGCAATGTCGATCGATCCGTCCAGCCGCTCGACGACATTGCGGGCCAGAAACAGACCGAGGCCCATCCCTTTTCCCACCGGTTTTGTCGAAAAAAACGGCTCGCTGATCCGGTTCAGGATGTCGGGAGCAATCCCCGGCCCACGGTCGGCTATGACCCAGTGCCAGTGCGATGCGTAACCCCGAATCGTGACCACCACCGGGTTGTCCGGACCACTGGCGTCCAGTGCGTTCTGGACCAGGCCCCGCAGGGACTGGCTCAACACCACCGCCGGGACTTGCAGTTGTTCATCCGCCAGATCGGCGGGCAAATCGATTTCGACCAGCTGTTTCTCTTCCACCTCAGGTGACAGGTCTTCCAGCACGATGTCCCACAAATCGGCCACCGACAATACCTGGATCGATTCGCCGACCGCCTGGCCAGCCTGGCCAGCCATGCGGTTGAGGATCGAACGGCACCGGTCCAGCTGGCTGCGGATCAGGTGGATGTCGTCGACCACCTCGATTCCGCCTGGATCGGCGGGCGGGTGCTCTTCGAAAAATTTTTCCACATCGCGGGCCACGACGGCAATCGTGGAAAGCGGCGTGGCCAGCTCATGAGCGGTGCCGGCCGCCAGCGTGCCGAGGGCCTCCAGTTTTTCGCTCCGGGCCTGTTGCTGCTGAATCTGCCTCAGCCCCGCCTCCTGCTGTCGCAATTCGTCCGTGATCCGCGTCATGAAATAGGTGATCACACCGCAACACAGTGCAAACCCAATGATCGTGCCGGACTGTATCAGGCTGATCCGCTGGGTTTCCATGACCGGCAACAGACTGCCCGATATCATCAGCGCGGGCACGGGCGCGTGAATGAAAATCAACAGCACAAAACAGGCCACCGCCAGCCCCGTCAGGCTCCACGCCCACTGCCGCCGCAACACGATGGCACTGAGCGAAACATTAACCAGAAAAAAAATCGCAAAGGGATTGTTCGGTCCGCCACTGCCAAACAGCAGGGCCGCCAGCGACAGCATGTCCATCACCATCAGGATCCCCGGCACCAGATCGGGCGACTCGGGAGACCGCTCGTGCTCGCTGGCCTGACCCCGGACCCAGACCGTTAACATGATGTTGCTGACCACGGTCAATCCAACCACAGCCATCAGCGCGGCCGGCATCGGCAATTCGATTTGCAATACCAGCAACACCACGCAAATGGTGGCCAGCTGGCCAAATACCGCGAACCAGCGCAATTTGATCAACCAGCCAATATTGACAAAAAATCTGTCCCGGTTTGCAGGCATCAATTGGTTCCATTCCCCGGTCCGGTCGCTGACCAGCAGCCCCGAACTGTCTATAATATTCGCGGTCCCCGGACCTCATTCACCCTTGCAGGGACAAAGCCTGAGCCAGGTGCAAAATAACACGCCCGCCCGGCACGTCACAACCAACCCGGCCCGGTGATTGAACCCCTGAGTGACCCGGTGAATGGCTCCCTGAATGAACCGGTGGTCCCCACCACCACCACCACCACCCTGACGCTCCGTCCGCCCAGCATTCCATCTCCAGAACGAAAATGAACCTGACCGCTGTCACACCCATGCCGGAAACCGAAAACTCCGCAACCAGGTCAACGACCCAGCGCGGTTCACCAGGGATGTCTCATCGCACCCTGTCGATTCTGCTCTGCCTGATGGCGATGGTGCCCCCGCTGACCATCGGAATCCTGTGGAGTCTGTTGCCGCCCCTGGCGGAAGGCCAACTGAACTGCGAAATCACCGCGATTGGATTGCCCGACCCGGCCATTTACCAGGTCAAAATTGCCGACCGGCCGGCGGTCAGCGACGGATCCCTGGTCGTCAACAACACCAGCGACCAACCCTGGACACACATCAATATCTGGGTCAACGGTTACTACCAGATTTACGATCTCGATCCCCTTCCTGCCGGTGGCACACGGGTCTATGAACTGGACCGGTTCGTGACACGCTTCGGAGCCAGTTACAATTTGCGTTACAATCAGCTCGATCGAGCCCTGGTTTATGCCCGCATGCCAAAAGGAAACCGGGCCACCCGCCAAATCGATTTGAAACCGGTGAGCGAAAAAGCTTCAGGTCCGGCGTCCCAGCCCAACGGACCAGACACCCTGCAGGAGACTCCGACCCATGAGTGAACAGGAACTGGCCGAACGGCTGAACCTTCTGCACCAGCAATTCGAGGCATTGCGTGCGGAACTGGAAACTGCCGACCACGTTGACGCTCCGACGGTGGCGGCATTGAACCAGTTGCTGCAGGACGCTGCCGAGGTCTCCCAACGCGTCACGGAAATCAGGTCCGGCGAAAACGGAGAGGACTCCGGCGAATCGGCCGGCACCGTGCATTCGGAGATTGTCGACCGGGTTCGCGAATTCGATTCGGAACACCCCGGCATCAGCCGCTTTCTGTCCCAGATGACCGACTTTCTGGCGATGCTTGGAATTTG
>JBGSVU010000704.1:0-2102 GCA_041752775.1 Pirellulaceae bacterium
GCGCATGCCGGCTTTTTCCAGCAACGGAATCGCCAGATTCACCGGGCGCAATCCATTGATGAAACCGCCGATCGCCATCGGCGTGTCGCGCTGGTCGATTCGGCCGTCGCGGTTGGTATCCAGAACGGGCCGGGCATCGACGGGAGTGACTCCGGCCCCGGCGCTGGCCTGGGTCGGGACTCCCACCAGTTGCCCGGCATCGTTGACCGCGGTGCCACCGCTGTTTCCTCCGGCAATCGTTGCGTCCGTTTTGATCCAGGCGCGCGGCGCGCGGATGTTTTTTTCCTGCGTAAAGCCGGCCACACTGCCGGAGGTATACGTCACCGTATCGCCCCCAATTCCCGGGTAGCCGAAAATCGAAATCCGGTCGCCCAGATCAAGCGAGTCGGAGTCTCCGATTTCTACCGCTGGCAAATTCAGATTCCGCACCGCGCGCCCCTGGATGTCCGCCACGATCCGCAGGACAGCCAAATCGAGTTCCGGGATGTACGTCACGATCTCGGCAAAATAGCTGAGTGCCGGTGCATGGTCCGAACGATCGGTAATCGCCACGGCCAACCGGTCGGCGTCCGCCGATGGCATTCCCATCGCGCGCGGGTTGGCCACGTGGCAATTGGTCAGAATGATTCCCTGGGGATGCACGATCGAACCCGAACCGGTCCAGGCCGAAGTCATTCCGCCCATGAATCCCTCTTTCAGCGCCACGATCTGGACGACGCTGGGCAAGACGCTGCCCAACCCGCGCGACCCGGACTGGGGTGGCAGCGGCTCGAGGTTGGGCAACCCGGAACTGCGCCGTGATGGATTGTCGGTCGGCCCCCGATCCGCACTTTTTCGGGATCCCGCGGCCGGTTCACGGGACTGACTGCCTTCGGGCGGCGTCAGAATTTTTTCCAGCAGATCAAAAATACTCATGGCGAATGGTCCGTTCAATTTTTGGGGTAAGGCCTGTTGAATCGTGGTTTTGCAGCCGCGGGCAGTGCCGCCTCATTCTAAAGCACGCTGCCGTGTGAGAAAACAATCAGGGACCGGATTCATCAGCGAGTCGGCCTGTTCCCGCCTATTTTCCATATTGTGGAATCACACCGTTCCATCCGGCAGGGGGCTGGAAATTGTGGCGGCGGATAAAGTCCATCACAAACTCGCGCGGCCGGTCCCACTGCGGAACCTGTTCCAGTTCGACCCATGTCTGTGGCCATTTGCCGGCGACCAGCAACTGCATGGCCGCCTCCCAGCGCTGCATTTCCTCCGGCCCCAACTGATTATAGGGCGGCATGTCAGGCAACAGCTGCCAGACTTCGACTGCATTCAGGAATCCCGAAGGCAACACGGACACCAGTTTGCGCAGGCGGCAGTCCACGGCCTGATTCGCCCCCTGAATCGCCGCGGCCGTCGACTGGTCGCAGAGGATCGGGACCTGAAAAGCCCGTGTCATGGTCTCCAGTCTGGCGGCCAGATTGACAACGGGGCCAAAAGCCGTGACTTTGACCTGGTCGGCCGATCCGATTTTCCCCGCCACCGCGGGCCCCGACGCAATTCCCAACCCCATCATGAAGTCTCCCGCCGGTTCCTCCGCCGTCAGGCTTTTCGACGCGGCCTGCAGCTCGTGAAAGCGGTGGGCGATCGCGAGCGCCGCCTGACAGGCCCGCAACGGCGCATCCGGCTGCTCCATCGGCCAGCCCCAGAATCCCATGACCGCATCCCCATGGAAATCTCCCACCACGCCGCGGTGATCGAGGATACTGCCGGTCATGACACCCAGCGCCCGGCTGACCCGGTCCAGCAGTTTCAACAGGTCGCCCCGCAGCTGTTCTGATTTGCCGGAAAATCCCCGCAAGTCACAAAACAGAATCGACAACTGGCACTCGCGCGGTTCCAGAACCGCGTCGATATTCTGGCTGGCCAGGGCATCGACGACGACCGGTGAAAAAAAACTCCGCAAACTCGACTGCCGCTGCTCCAGCCGCCGCAGGTCGCGGAGGCTGGAATAAGTCGCGCCGGCGATCTGTACAAATTTCATGTCATCCTGCAGCGATTCATCATCCTCCACGTCGGCAGCCGAACCCGAGCTGCCCGAGACATAAATCGCCTGGCCCTGAACC
>JBGSVU010000705.1:0-3246 GCA_041752775.1 Pirellulaceae bacterium
CGTTCCCAGCGGCGTCGGCCAGGTCAACAGAAACATCGTCACAGTCACAACCAGATACTTGATCCAGGCCGCCTCCTGCAAAAAAGACAGCTCATGGCAGAACCGGAATCCAGTCGTCAGCACAATGACCAGAACCACAAGGAACCAGTGCTGACTGAAACGTGCAATCATGCGATGCCGGATATCTGTAAAGTCGGTCGGATGAAACTCAGCCCAGGCAACCCGCTGCCCGGCATGCTAGCTTACATGCTGCCGGTGATTGGTGGGAACGGGTACGCTCCCTGCCAGGCAGAATCCTGTCCGCAGCCCAGCCTGTTGAACCGCCGCCCGGAACAAAGCAAAACACGCAAACATCACTTTATCTGTCCGGGGCGGGTTTGTAGACTTCGCCGCCCCCGGAATTTTATCCGCGCCTATCCATTTCCACGACCGATCGTAACGTCATCCGATGCTGCATTACTGGACCGCTGGTGAATCGCACGGCAAATGCCTGACCACGATTGTGGACGGATTCCCGGCCGGGCTGAACGTCGATGCTCAAAAAATCAACGACGACCTGCGGCTGAGGCAGGGCGGTTATGGACGGGGCAAACGCCAGTCCCTGGAAACCGACACGGTCGATATCACTGCCGGTTTGTGGAACGATTTGACGCTGGGCAGCCCGATTTGCCTGCAGGTCGTCAATGCCGACCACAAACTGCCACGCCTGAAAGAACTGCCACGCCCCCGGCCGGGACACGGTGATTTGACCGGTGCGATCAAATACCTCGGTTCCATTCGCGGCATCCTCGAACGGGCCAGCGCCAGGGAGACCGCCGCGCGAGTGGCGGCCGGATCGCTGGCCAAACAGCTGCTGGCTGAATTCGGGATTGTGGCCACAGGCTATGTGGTGGAACTGGGTGAACTGAAATTGCCTCCGGCTGAAAATCTGCTGCCCGAAGCGCGGACCGGGGCGCGAAACAGCAGCATTGTCTACTCGCTGAACCCCGCGCTGGACGAATCTGCCCGCGACCTGGTTGACGCCGCCCAGGCGGCTGGCGACACCGTCGGCGGGGTGATCGAAGTCCGCGTGGACGGTTTGCCATTCGGACTGGGGACTCACGCGCAGTGGGACCGGAAACTGGATGGCCGCATCGCCCGCGCGGTGATGGCTGTTCAGGCAATCAAGGGCGTCGAGATCGGACTTGGTTTTGCCGCAGCGCGACTGCCCGGTTCCCAGGTCCACGACGCCATCGGGTTCGACGATTCGCAACGGGAGACGCGCACGCTGGGCTACACACGCCCCACCAACAACGCCGGCGGGATCGAGGCCGGCATGACCAACGGCCAGCCACTGATCGTGCGCGCCGCCAAAAAACCGATCAGTACCCTGCAGAAGCCGTTGGCGTCAATCGACATGGAAACCAAACAGCCGAGGGAGGCGAGTTACGAACGGAGCGACGTGTGTGCCGTTCCCGCTGCCAGCATTATTCTCGAGTGTGTCGTGGCTTTCGAAATCGCGGTCGCGCTGGTGGACAAGTTCGGCGGTGACAGCCTGCCCGAAATGCTGGCCCGACGCCAGTTGTTCGACGACATGGCGCGGCGGCGATAAAACACCTCAAATCATCATGGCGGACGGATTTCATACGGGAATGCTGCGAACCGGAAACAGTCAGCGACTGAGCGACAACCAGCGGCGGGTATTCTGCCGGATGGGGTTTCTGCTGCTGGTGGTCCTGCCCACCCTGCTGGTGCTGCGGATGGTACTGGAAGAATCACCGCGCACCAAACTGCTGACCGCGCTGCGAACGACGACTGGCCTGCGGGCCACAGCCAGCAGGATCGAAACGCCCCGCCCCGGGCAATACGGCTTGCACGATGTCACCATTGACGGTGGTGCCCTGGGCGATATCCGCCTCGGTCCGGTGCGGGTAGTTTGTGGCGAAACCTGCCTGGTCGAGGTCGACGAAACGCTGCGGGTTGATCCGCAACAGCTGGCGGCACTGGCACGCCAGTTCTGCTCAACCACGCTGCCAACCATTCCACAACAGGGCGCGAACTGTCGTCCGATACTGCTTTCCTGCAAAAAAATGATCGTGGCCGACCGGGCACAGCCGCTCGATCCCCAGCGCCAGATGATCCTTGGTCCGGTCGAAATGCTGTTCGGAACGACCGATGACAGGTCCGTTGTGGAGTTTCGTTTTCAGCCGGCGGGACAAGCCGGCTCCGTTCCGACCTCAATCTTCATCGAGCGGCACCTGGGAGACGGTTCGCCGGACAGGATCCGGCTGGAAACGGGACCGGGGCAAAGTCTGCCCGTCTGGATGCTGGAATCGTTTTGGCCTGCAGCGGAACGCTTTGGATCCGCCGCACAGTTTGCCGGCCGCATTGAGCTGCAGGCCGGATCCGGCAAAATTCTGGAGGGGACCTGTGCCGGAGACATCTGGCAGATAGACCTCGAAAAGCTTGGTGCCGGGACGGCACTCGCAACCCGCGGCAACGGACAGTGCAGTGATTTTTCCTGCCACCTGCGCGACGGGCGAATCAGCAGCTTCCAGACGGATGTGATCGCATCACTGGAGCGGTTGTCGCCCGAACTGGTGAAAGCCTGCCAACAGCAGGGGTGGCAGGTTTCCGGACCGACTCAGGGTCCGCTGGAGATGCAGTTCCGCTGCGGTCTGGAGGGTGGTCAACTGTTTTTCGATCCACGACCCGGCAACGATGGAGTGATCCTGGTCAACGGCACCCTTCAGGGTGTGGTCCGTTCCGGCCAGCAGTCGATACCCCGTCGCCAGCCGCTGGAACAGTTCGCCGCAGAGCTGTACCCCGGGCGCAGCCAGCATGTCGATTTTCTCTGCCGGTTCGACCTGGGCAACGAACCGCTGACGGAGGCCCCCCTGCGCCGGGTCGCCGACCAGGATGAATTCCGCGGTGAAAAGTACTGAACCCTGTCGCCGGGTGGTCAGCCCGTGGTCGTGCTGGACAGGGCGAGTTTTGTGGCGGCGGCTTCGTTGCCTTCCAGCAGCGGGATCTTCTGGCTGACCGCCACGATCGCTTCCACCAACCGGTCCATTTGCTCTGTCGTATGCAGCGCGCTGGCGGTCATCCGGATGATCGATGTGCCGTAGGGCACCGCCGGATACATGACCGGGTTGACGATAATCTGATGGTCTTCTTCCAGCAGTTTGACGGCGTGCAGAGCCGTCACGCCACGGGCAAAGATCGAGGTCACGGCACCCTGCGGATTACCAATATTGAATCCGGCAT
>JBGSVU010000706.1:0-2483 GCA_041752775.1 Pirellulaceae bacterium
CCCTGTTTCTGTTTTTAAAATCGACAGGAGAAGTCCGGAAGAAGCTGACGGGCTGGCTGTGGCACACCTGGGGATTTTTTCTGGTGGCCTGGGTTCTGGTTTCGATGATGACGCTGATCGAAAATCCGCATGTGGTCGCGAACATCAAACGGGCTCCCTGGGCGATTCCGGTCGTGATTCTGAACGTGATCAGCGTCGCCAATATTCCGCGGGCTGTCTTTCTGGAAAAGTTTGGACAGGCGTTTCTCTCTTCCTGTTTGAATATTGCCTGCCTGGTCGGCCTGTTTTCGGTTTCAACGTTTCCCAACCTTGTTTACTCGACGGGCGCGGGATCCTCACTGGACATTTACAATGCCGCTTCCAGTCAAGGCACGTTATGGCTGATGGCCCTGATTGCCATGATCGGGGCACCGCTGATCCTGTCCTACACGGTGATCATCTACTGGACGTTCCGCCATCCGGTTTCGGTGGACTGAAGTATTGATTTTCGACAACTGGCGACCGGCGAGCGGCGTTTTGTCAGCCAGCATGGCGTTCGTTTTTGACAACCGGGATGAAAACACTCCGGCAGGTGGCCGACCTGGTGCCAGATCAATTTCCTGTTCCCGAATTGACCCATTATGGAAAGTGTTCACGGGTCCATAACACATTGTTCATGTTTTACGGGGGCAGGCCCCGGCGCGTGAGCGGCTACCCCCCGGATGGAACGATGACAATCTTCCAGCGACTGTACGGTGCTGCTTTCGCTGCAACTTCCCTGTTCGGTACGAACACAAAAACGTCCTCCGGGCCGAGTTTTCGCAAGTCGATGTCGCCCTGGATCCGCCATTCCCTCTCGACTGTCCAGTCCTGGGCCAGGCCCCGGTGCTGAAAATAGGGACGTTCATCGGCCGACAGTTCTTCCCACCGGTCATCATCTCCGTAGACCACGGGTCGGGCGCCCAGGCGTTCCAGCACGCTTCGCCGAATCGCCACACCATACAGTTCGAAATCCCACCGCCCAAGGTGCGAACGAAAAACCCGCCGCTCCCGGAATTCATCCAGTGGGGTCGCCGTCAACGAAACCACAGGCGCTGAATCGCGCGTCAACGAAGCACTGCCCACCAGCCGACCCGTAACCAGGATCGCAACCAGACTGGTCAACGCTCCATCCTTCTCCCCCATTCCGGCAAACAAGATCCGGTCGATGGCGCCGAATTGACTCGCGTCGCCCGTTCCCACGGCCACGGCCCGCGTCCAGTGCGCCAGGTACTCTCCCAGGTCCTCGGGTGCAGGCACCACCTCGGCCATACCATCTGTGTTCAAAAATTGGGGGGGCGATGGTCCGGAAAGTTCATCGTCATGCACCATCCAGGGAACAGCGCCGCGGTTGACCAGATCCAAATGCAGTTCCTGCGAAGTCGTTGATTCTCCGCCCAGCAACCAGCAGCGCGCAGTCTGTTTCAATCCACTGGCCAGCCCGGAGCGAAGAATGGTCTCGATGGTCCCGCCAGGGGTCACAAAAAGTGTTCGAAACTGGTCGGACTGGCTGGCCACCCATGCATCCAGTGACTCGGGCGCGTCAGCCTGATTCTGGGCCAACAGCCATAACGGAAAATGCGTGGCGTCGGGCAGTTTCCCGGCACCAGTCGATCGTTGCATTTGCGAGCGAAACCACTGGCCGGATGCGGGGCAGGGGGCTGTTCTGAATTCGATTTTTTCAATTCCCAGCAATTGCGCCATCCGCGCGACAAAGGGAGTCGCCGTCATTCCCTCGCCGTACAGCAACACCGCATCGCTCCGGGCGGCAACGATACATGCAGTTCGCAGGGCGTTAATCCACCAGGGAAACCGTTCCGGATGGCGACCAATCCGGCTGCTCAACAAACAGATGCGAAATCCGCCAGGCAATCCGCGCGGGGCCCATCCAATCACCGCCGCCTGGTTCAGATTGTCGCAGTGATCCCAAACGGCTTCATCCTGCCCCTGAAAAAAAAGGACCACTCCAGGCCAGTTGTCATCGCCGTGCGACCGGGAATCCTCGTCGTCCAGATCGCCGTCCGGAACCAGTTGCCACGCAGTTCCCTGTCGAGCGGTTTGCAGCGCGGCCGAATCTCCGGGATCGGCCGGGCGTTCCGGCGCAACCAGTCGCAAACCGCGCGAGCGGAACCAATCATTCCATCCGATTCGCTCATTCCGGTTCATGCACAGTCGGGCAATTGTTTTTAGCCAGGCGGAATTCGGGACCGAGTGAGTATTGTAAACCCGGCCCACGTGCAGATTCCACGCCACAGCAGCTCAAATGCTGGGTTGCACCTGTTTTTTTCCGGTATAGAGTTCCAGCAGTTGGCCCTGAACCTTGAGGGCCCGAATCAGAATCCAGATTTGATCGGGGGAGAATTTTTTCGGGTCGCTACGGGCCAGATTTTCCAGTTCCATGGTTGTCGCGGACTGTTGGTCATTGGCTGCGCTCAACCGCATGTTGGCGTCATTCCAGGCGTGGG
>JBGSVU010000707.1:0-4777 GCA_041752775.1 Pirellulaceae bacterium
ATGCAGTTTGCAATGGCGTGGCAGATTCAGAACAGCGTGCTGGAAGATGCCGGGGACCGAACTCCCAGCAGTTTTTCCGAAGTCCAACAGGTTGAAACGATGACGCGGGCCCTGGTCGGTGTCAAAAACCTCGCCGGTGAACAGGCTGTTGGGCAGGAATTGCCCGAGCCCGAATTGTCCGGACCGGTTTGGGCCCGCTACGCGACGCTGGTCGAAATTGCTGAAAACCAGGGTGCCGGAGAGGCGCTCGACAAACTGTCCGAAGTGGACCAGGTCGTCGAAGAGCAGAATTACGAACTCGATGATCGGCAGCAGCGTGTTCGGGATGCACTGGAAAGTGTTTTCAGTACGCGTACCGAAAATGAAGACCGGATTCCTGCAGGGAGCCTGTCCCCCGAAGTCGCCAGGACGTTAGAAGAAGAAATGGGATGGCTGGGAAAGCTGGCGCTCAATCCCCGCGCCAACTCGCCGGGCGTATCGCGGCCTGGAATCGATGACCGGGCCAACCGGCTGGTATTGACGGGAGGGATTGCCCTGGTGTTCGGTCTGTGTCTGATGCTGGGTGCCGCGACTTCATTCTCGATTGCGATCTGGATGTTTCATCGCGGACGATTCCAGGTCGGAATGGTGGACGATGTGGGCAGCGGTCCAGTCTATCTGGAGACGTTCGCGGTCTGGCTGGTCAGTTTTGCGCTGTTCCTGCCGGTCGTCGCGGTGATGATTGGAGCCCGTGGGTTGGGGATACAGTTCGCGTTGACGTTGGCGACGGTCGGCACGTTGGTATGGGCTGCGATTCGCGGAATTCCGTGGTCGCGTATCCGCCGCGATCTGGGACTGTATGCCGAGCATCCTCTGCGGGAAATTCTCTGCGGGTTGTTCGGATACCTGTGTATGCTGGCCATGCTGGCTTTTGCAGTTCTGTTGACGATTCCGCTTGGCTTCCTGCTGGAACAGGGCCGCGCGAACAGCCTCGACGTGAGGCCGCCCATTCATCCCGCAGGCGATTTGCTGCGCGAGGAAGGTTTCCTGATGCTGTTTCTGGTGGCCGCCGTATCGGCGCCCATCATCGAAGAAATCATGTTTCGCGGCGTCCTCTACCGTTATTTGCGGGACCGGACTTTGAATCAGGGACGCTGGACCAGCGTTCTGGTTTCGATTCTCGTCAGTGGTGCTGTGTTCGCACTTATTCATCCCCAAAGTCTGATAGGGCTGATTCCGTTAACGACCATCGCAACCGGAATGGCGCTGGTCCGACAGTGGCGGGGATCGCTGTTGGCACCCATCACCATGCATGCCGTCCACA
The DNA here is from genome assembly GCA_041752775.1 of Pirellulaceae bacterium. Classification (GTDB taxonomy): domain Bacteria; phylum Planctomycetota; class Planctomycetia; order Pirellulales; family Pirellulaceae; genus BJ22. Next base: position 1,304 of record JBGSVU010000707.1, read on the forward strand.
ACGCGGTGCTGGTAACCGCGATGTCCCTGGCGGAAATCTGAGATTGCCTGGCGGGCCCCTGACTACGCGATTGCTTCCCGGACTTTTTCAGCCAGCTGGCTTTCGATCGCGCTTCGGAAAGGAAGGGCAGCAAACGGAATCGTGCCGGAAACATGAATGTTGCCGGGGCGGTTTTCCATTCGCCCACTGATCCTGAAACCCATGGCCTTGAATGAAAAATCCAGGTGGCCATCTTCATGCCATGTTTCCTGCAGTTCCCTGACTTCACCTGGCAAATTGGACCGGACCTTGTCCGAAAAAGTGCGCAGCCGCGTTGCTGCTACCGAACGCTCGACATCGTGGGGAACTTCGACACTGAATTTTGGCATATAAAAACGGCCCGTCCATAAAGGTTGACAGGGAACTCGCAATCTCTTCTACAGCGGTTGCGTGTGGTTCCTGCTGGCTGGTTGAACCTGCAGGATTGTATACCGGGTTTTCGGGGCAGGCCAGTTTCGTGCCAGCCTTTTTTTGAGGCCGTCCCCGGCAGCAAACGCTTTGCCAGGACGCTCAGCCGCCATCCTCCATGGTGGCAGAATATTGCTGGATGCCGGTCTCGCGACAAATGCCAATCGCCCCGGCCACGTTTTCCCAGTTGCAACGCCGGTCGGCCCGAATGATCACGGACTGGGTCAGCGGGTTGTTGGTGTGAGCCCGCTGGACCAGATCGCGGACTTCTTCGAGGCTGCGGAATTCGCCGTCAACGAAGTATTTGCCTTCGGCATCGATGTTGACAATCAATTCATTGGGCTGGAACGTCGCCGGCAGCGCCGCACTGATGTCCGGCAAATCGAGGTCCAGTTGCGGTTCTTCGTCGGCGATGCGACTGGCGACCAGAAAGAAGATCAACAGCAGAAACACAATGTCAATCAGCGGCGTCAGGCTGATCGCGTTGACGGCTGATGGTTTGCGAAGTTGAACGGCCATGGGAGAGCGAATTCCAAATCGGAAAAACGGGGTTTGCGTGAAAGCCAGATGATTATTTGCTGCAGCAACGGAAATTCATGGCGGTAACCTGTTTTCGTGCCGGGCACAGCGGGAGGAACATCCCTGCCGCGATCCCCTGATGTCTGGTGAACCCGCCTCGGCCCTCTAGTCCGGACTGCGCCGTTTGGTACGCGGGACGAACTCCGGTGCCGGAGTCCGAACCACAATCGAATCGTTGTCACCATTGGTGGTCGGGTGGACAAAACCCGTGCCGGAATCGACCGGTGCGGCGGACGAGGCTCCCTGCCGTGTTACCATCGGATGGGCACCGGATATGGGCGATCCGGCTGTTGCGGTTCCGGCCGTGTGCACGGTGTCGTCTTCACCCATCCCCTGCTGGCTGAAACGGACAGTTCCCTCAAAACGTTCCAGTTGGGGCAAAAGGCCCCGAACCATCTCTTCAACCCGGTTCAGCAGTGCCACAATCCGGCTTTCAAAAAAATGCGATGCGATCGTCGCCGGAATCGCGATCGACAGCCCGGCGATCGTGGTTACCAGAGCGATGTAAATGCCCTGCGACAGTGCATCCGCGCGGTTCTGTCCGACGTCCAGCTGGGTCGTGTCGTAAAACGCCTGGGTGATTCCCCAAACCGTTCCGAGCAGCCCGATCAGGGGAGCCACCGCGGCACAGACATTCAGCCACGAAACGGGTTGCTGCAGTCGAATGGCCGCGCGCTGTGCCGATTCCGTACAGGCGTGTTCCAGTTCCATATGGGGCCGGCCGACTTTGACCAGCACGCTGCGCAATACATCCGCAGCAGCCGACGGGACTCCCTGGCAAACCACATAGGCGTCACGCGGGTCCAGCCCGCCTGGCTGTTGCCCCAGTCGCGCCAGCCGCGAAACGAGTCGCTCCGGCAGAATCCGGTCCCGCCGCAGTGCGATGGCGCGTTCGACGCAGATTCCCGCGCCCAACAGCGACAGCACCAGTAGCGGAATCATGAACACACCGCCGCGTGTCATCAGCGAAAAAAGATTGATGCCCGATTTGAGGGGACTGTCACCGGGTTGCCCTTCGTTCCCTCCGGCAATATCCCCGGCCTGTGCCGGGGCGGCGGAGGGTTCGTCCTGCAGGGATGCTGCAACAGCCCATGCGGGGTTTGCCGTGAAACTCGCAACCAGAAAAACAGCAGCGATCCAGGTCCAGACCGCTTTGCCCGGCCCGCCCGGTTTCTGCCTGAGAGATTGAAGCAGACAGCAGACGCGGTGGGTTTCAGATGCACCAGAATTCGGACTCAAGGTGTCGTTCACAAGTCGTTCCCGTTCGATTCAGCAATTTTTTTCAGTTTGGCAATGTTGTTCCGGGACTCGGCCACGTGCACATTGTCGGGATGTTCTGCGACAAGCTGTTCGAACAGGTCGATCGCTTTCTGAACCAGCCCGGATCGCTGTTCGGGGGGCGCCGATTCAATTTGGACCATGTAACATCGGGCGGCTTCGTACAGGGCGTAGGCCTGCCAGGGGTCGAGGTCCGGATCGGGATCGCTGCCGCCAAAACCGTAGTAGACGTTTTTGTAATTCCGGATCGCTTCGTCAAACTTTTTCTCGACAAACAGTTTGTCGCCGATCATGCAAAAAGACCGCGCGCCGGTTTCGCCGAGACTGGCGGCAGCCAGGGTCCATGCCTGGACCGCTTCGTCCAGCCGGCCCTGTTCCTTCAGCGCCTGGCCCAGTTCGAACTGGGCGTCCTGGCGGGAACTTTCTGGTGCGGCCGGATCGTCGGCCAGTTTCCGGGCAAAGTCGGCGGCGACTTCGAAATTGCGGGCTTTCAGTGCCGCCTGGGCACCGTGCAACCATGCCAGGCCGCGATTGGCGGGCTGAATCCGCTCGCTCGTTTCAAAAACGGACTTGCCCTCCAGAAACGACTGGGTCGCCTCTTCGTATTTTCCAGCGACGAACAGTGTCTCGGCAGCCATAAAGGTACCGTCCGCATGAAATTCGCCTTCAGGAAATTCGGCGACCTGTTTACGAAACTGTTGTCCCGCTTCGTCGTGTTTGGCCTGGCGAAAGAGCGACCATCCCAGTTTGTACGCGGCCCGTTCGCGGACGTTTTCGGGAGCGCCTTCAACGGCCAGGCAGGCGCGATAAAACCCGGTCGCCTCGTCAAACTTGCCGTCGGCATAAGCCTGTTCACCAAGCTGAAAATTGGAATCGGACGCCACCGCGCTGGCGGGGAAATCCGCCACGATCTTGCGAAATTGCCCGAATGCCTCGTCTGTTTTCTTCAAATCATGAAGGGCCCAGGCAAGTTCGTAGTGCACCCGGTCGGCAATCGGTTGGCTGGCGGGATCATTCAGCAGGGCCCGGGCCTCGGTCTCGACCTCAGCCGGTTTTTCCGCCTGAACCAGAGCCAGAATCAGCTGGTAGCGCAAGTCGGTTCCGGACTGGCCGGCAGGTAAAGCCGCCAGCTGTTTTCGCAGCGATTCGGCCGCGCCCATGCCATCGCCG
>JBGSVU010000708.1:0-4237 GCA_041752775.1 Pirellulaceae bacterium
TAAACCTGGTCTGCATTCATCCCCATTTTTGCACAGACATCCGCCGTACGCAGACCTTCTTCGGTCAACAGCCGGAAGGCCTCAAAAGTTTCCGGCTGAACCCGTTTGCCAACCTGCGCGACGCAATACATCAGATGGTGCGTCCGCCAGTTCTTTTCCCACAATTCACCCGCCGATTCCTCCTGCGACTGAAGTTCCTCCAGATCGCTACTTTCGGCGTTGAGCATTTTCCTCTTGCGAAACAGATCAATCACCCGGCGATTGACTATCGTTCGCAACCAGGCGCGAAAGCCCGTATTGCGCTCTTCATGGGAAAAACCTGATATCCTCCTGACGATCGTTTCGTAACAGGACGCCTGGATCTCCTCAGCATCATCATGCCCCAGCCCGCGATTCCGTGCATAGGCATAAAGAAGCGGCGAGTAGAGTTCAAAAAACTCGCGCCACGATTCAGCGTCGGCCCGGTCCCGGACCCGAATCAGCAAGCTTGGTCGGGTTGAATCCATGGCCTTGTCCGGACTTTTATTGGGTTCGGCTCTTTGCTCGACGCTCCGGTGGCAACGTATTCCACAACCGGATAGAGCCATCATACATGCCACCGACCAGCCGCAGGCCGTCTGGTGAAAACGCAATGGCTTCACAGTAGCCGCTGAACCCGCGCAGGGTGAGCACAACCTGAAACCGTTCGCTGTCCCAAAGCTTGATGGTTCCTTCCCGCGAGGCAGTAGCGATCCGTTTTCCGTCCGCTGTCCAGGCAAGGGCTTGCACCATTTGAGTGTGCTCGGAAAGCTCGGCCACCTTCAAGCCACTGGGAACGGACCAGATCCCTGTCATTCCCAATGGCAGAGTCGCTGCAATTCGGCTACCGGCCGGACTGAAAGCCATCTCAAAGTTTTCGGCAGACTCACCAACCACCCCTGGGATGTTGACAACCCTGTTGTGTGAAGCAGTTTCCCAGAGGGTGATCCCCTGTTCATCCGCAGTTGCCAGCCAGCGTCCGTCTGCGCTGGTCAGCATTTTCCTGACCGGCAAACCGGTCCTGCAAAATGTGACCGACGAATGAGTGCCTGTGTCCCAGCAGAGTACGGCCCTGTCATCGGAGGCTGAATACAGCGTCGAATCGCTGGCGGAAAACACAACCGAATTGACTGCGGCCGTGTGACCGGTCAGCTTCGCTGTTGTTCCTGCCCGGAAATTGTGCAGGTAAACCAGTCCGTCGTCACCCGACCAGGCTGCATATTCACCGGTCGGAGAATAGGCAACCGAACGGAGGGCGCTCTCCGGTTGCGAAGGTTCGATCCCGACGCGACTGGTCTTCTTTGAGCCCAGGTTCCACTCAATCAAACTTCCCCGATCGTCGGACACCAGCACTCGTCTGGAATCGGGACTGACCTCAAGATCGAGGATTTTCTGGTAGTATCCGGCGCCGAAGCCCTGTTTTTCTTCCGGCTGTGAATTCCAGGTTTTGACACACAGGTTCCCCGAAGTTGCCACTTGCCCCTGGGGGCCGAATGCTATATCGGCGATTCCACCCACGTGCCCCCACCGGGTTGCCGACGAAGTGTAGGCATCGGTTTCCCAGAACCGGATGGTCCGGTCTTCCGAAGCTGACGCCAGCAGTTTCCCGTCCGCGCTGTACCCGATGGCGTAGACAAAACTGGTGTGACCGGCCAGGGAATTCTTCAACTCGCCTGACGTGAGATCCCAGACTTTCACCTCCTGTTCCAGCGCACAACTGGCCAGCTGTTTCGAATCGGGATGAAAGGCCAGGTCCCAGACCCAGTTTTGATGACCGGGCAAACGGCCAGCTGCTTCCCCCGTCGCGAAATCCCAAATCCGGATTTCGTTGTCAGCCGAAGCGATCTGACGGCCGTCGCGACTGACAGCCACGCTCCAAACCGGGTTTTCATGTCCCAAAAGTGTTCGGATCAGATTGCCGGAAGCTGTATCGTAAACAAAGACGCCGCCCGGCTCCGGATGCGTGCCGCAAGCCAACACCAGAAAACTTCCGTCCGGCGAAAATTCCAGTGCATGCAGTTGCATCCCCCCGGTCGAATACCGCATGACATCCGTCCCGACCCGTGGCAAATCACCGGTTTCGAAATCGACATCCAGCAACAACGCATCCCCGGCGGCAAGTCCAACTGCAACCTGCCTCCCGTTCGGATGAAACCGCAGCCGCTGGATCGCTGCGCCGCAGTCAAAATGGGCGGCAAGCAGACTGGAACCGGTTTTCCAGAAGAACAGCGTGCCCGCTGCATTCCCGGCCGCGATCCAGCAGCCGTCCGGCGAGAAATCAACGGTTCGGTAATCACCGCTAAAGGCAAGGTCGCCAGTAGCTTCGGCCCCACCGAGTGACATTTCCGACAGGTCTATCCGCCCCAACAAATACCACCATTCGAATCCCCGATGCTTTTCCGGAGCATGACTCAGGTTTCGCAATGCATCCTGCACATCGAAAATCCGGATCGACGAATCCGATGCCGCCATGTGTGCCACGTAAGTCCGGAACTCGGCTTCTTCACGCCCGGCCATTTCCTGTTTTCTTGCCGACTCGGCCGCGGCAGTTTCGCGTTCGGCAATCTGCCGCTGCTTTTGCTCTTCCAGTTTCGCGTTCGTGGCCAGGTCACGATCCCGTATCGCCTGCATGTAAAAAATGCTGATGGCAATCAGGGCCGTCAGCAGCAATACCAGGAAAGAGACGGCCGCAATTGCCGCGCGTTTGTTGCGCAATACCGTTTTTTTCAGTACGTACCAACTGCTGTCCCGACGGGCTTCGATCGGTTCACCATTCAAATAGTGCCGCAGATCGCCGGCCAGCAAGCTCGCATTCTGGTAGCGCCGCTCCGGATCCTTGGAAAGCGCCCGCAGCAGAATGGTCGCAATATCGGAATCACACCCTGAACGACTTAACGCGGACAGGGCGGGCTCTGCCGTCGTAATGTTCGTCAGTGTTTCGACGATCGAACCGGAGACATCGTAAGGCATCGTGCCAGTCAACAGTTCGTAAAAAACGACCCCCAGCGAATAGACATCGCTGCGGGTGTCGGTCAGTTCCGGGTTGGCCCGGGCCTGTTCCGGTGACGCATACGAAAGGGTCCCGACAAACTCGCCCGTCATCGTATGGGCCGAATAACCCTTTGCTCCGTCGGCACCGATCACTTTGGCCAGTCCAAAATCGAGGACATGAGGGTCACCCGACTGATCGACCAGGATATTCGCAGGCTTGAGGTCGCGATGGACCACACCGCGAGAATGCGCGTACCCGACAGCCTCACAGACTTTCAGGAACAGTTCGACAACGCTCCGGGTCCGGGACTTTGAACCTGTTCCCCAGGGGGGCTGAACCCCTCCGGATTTTGCAGGGGCTGCCTCCCTGGATGCCTGGCTCCTGTCAGGTGCTGTTGGCGAATGAAACTGATCCAGTGGACGGCCGTCCACAAACTCCATCGCATAGAACGGCTGGTTGTTGGCAATTCCGCCATCGAAAACTGTTACAATGGCGGGATGGTTCAATCGTGAGGCCAGGTCAATTTCCCGCTCGAACCGGAAACGTTGGCGTTCTGTCGCAAACGAACCCTGCAAAATGAACTTGAGGGCAACCGTTCGTTTCGTCGATTCCTGAATGGCCTTGAATACCACGCCCTGGCCACCCCGGTGGATTTCTTCGAGAATCAGGTAACCGGGAATGGGTCGGCGATCGGTAGCGACCGGATCACGCCGCGGATGCAAACCCTGTTGAGCCGCCTGCTGAATTTCTTCAAACAGTTTTTCGGATTCTCCCGAACTGTCGGTCATACCAGCCTCTCTACCCGACGCGCAAACGCCCGTCAGACTTGCTCCAGCGGACGGACAGGTCCATCCATTCTACTTCAGAATAGACCAGGCAAGCAGATAGTGGAACAATTGTCCCCAATTGTTCCGTCAGCCGTACAGCCCGCAAGTTCACTCAATGTGCCCGACTCAATATCAGTCTGTACGATGGACGTCCACGTCCGTCGAACGTCCGTCGAACGCCCGTCCAACGCAAGTCAAAAACCATGGGAAACCCTGCCGGTGTGATTCCCTTTTCTCAGTCGGACAACCCGGTAACCGGCGTGAGAAGCAGCTTGCGGAATTCGACTTCGGAACCTTCGGCCTGCAGGGCAATTTGCCCTTTGGATGCGGTACAGTCCGTGCCGTGATTGACCAGGTCACCGTTGACCCAGACTTTGACTTCGCGTCCCACACATTCAAT
>JBGSVU010000709.1:0-11300 GCA_041752775.1 Pirellulaceae bacterium
GTTGCCGAAGTGCTGGGCCGGTTTCCCGCCGCACTCCTGATCGGTAACCGGAATGGCATGCCCTGACAGATTGAAACACGAAACGTTTCCCGTTGCCCGTTTAGGTTTCGTGCATGTATTTTTGCCGAATGAACTCAAATATCTGCTCGCGGCTCTGGTCGGCTGGCACACCGTTCTGGCTTAAACGGTCCGCAAGCTCGGCCAGCGAATCGTCTTTGATGATGTCGCGAAACCAGTTGGCATAGTCTCCGGCCTTGAGGTGATAGTGCCAGGTTTCGTCATCGACTCCTTCGCCAATCTGCATAAACAGCTTCAGGTTTTGCACACCCAGCTTCAACTCATCTCGCGGCCCGCGAAACCAGAAGCGGTGCTCCAGGTCCATGTCGCCTTCCAGATATCCATGCCGGTGCCGCTGATGTTCCTCGCTGGGGGGCAGTCGCTGAAACCAGAAGGCCCGGTCACTGTTTCGCCACCACGCAACGGCGCGATGCTCCTGCTGGTCGGAAGGTTCCGCCAGCTCTGGCTTTTCTGCCCCCACGAGCGCACAGAACTCATGGAGATACTTCATGGGCCTGTCGGCAATGGCCACAAACAGGTCGATGCTGTCCAGTAAAGATTCCGGCAACCGGTCGATAAAGGCGGTGATATACATCACGCTTGACAGCTTGTCCAAATGCAGTTCCTTGACCGGTTCCCATTTGGCGGGCAGGGGATAGTGAGCCTCGTCGACAATATACCAGTGGGGTCGACCTGTACTGCCGCGATGTTCCCTGACCGCCTGGAGAATTTCTGCAAACACGGCCGGCTGTTTGTCATGGGCCGTTGCAAACAGGCTGATCACACAGTTTTGTCCTGGATCCTTGATCACCTGGATGACTTCTTCGGCTGCCGGCGTTTTTTCCGTTGATCCAAGGACAATCGCGTCATCGAGCTCCAGGTAGTCTCCCTCCGGATCGACGACGACGAATTGATATTCCTGCTCCCGCAGCTGCTCAAGCACGGTGGTGGCAAATCCTGATTTGCCGCTGGCTGGTCCCCCCGTGACCAGAACCCGAGTGCCATAAACCGGTATGCGAAAGTCCTCGTCGTTCAGATCCCGCCCAATCAACAACCCCCGTTGCGGTTGACGATGCAGCGAATTCAGATCGTCATCGAGAATCCGGTCGATCAGTTCGGTGACTCCCGCACCACGTGCACCGTGCAGAACCAGATCGACCTGTTTCTTGACGACGTCCAGTGCATTCTCCACCGCGGCAGACACATCGCACAGCCGCAAAAACGCTTCGTCATTCTCGGCGTCGCCAACGCCCACCGTATTGTGGTGGGACAAACCCAGTTTCTCGAGGGCCGCCCGCAGCCCACTGGCCTTGTTAATCCCCGTCGGCAGGATCATCACCGCGCCCTTGTTGAAAATAATCTGCAACTCAAGACCCAAATCGCGAATCGCGGCCAGCACGATGTCTTCGTAGGGCTCCCACGTGCCAATCACCACGTCGCCGACTTCAATACGTGGAACACCGCGACGGACCAGTTCATTGACGATTTCCCGGGATGGCGGATCAACCAGCAGTGTCCGCTCTTCGGTCGCCGGGTCGTACAACAGACCACCATTGTCCGCCACGACGAGGTGACACAAACCAATCTGTGGAAAAACCTGCAGTAACTGCTCCAGATTCCGGCCTGTCGCGAGGATCACCCGCCGACCCGACTCGCGGAGTCGTCGCAGGGCGCTGAGCGTGGCTTCGTCCACGACCCCATCGGTCGCCAGTGTGCCGTCGTAATCAATCGCCAGGGCATGGTACTTCATCGCTGATTCGCTCGTCCAGTTTGAGAAAAGTGAGGGCACGGAACCGGCGTCCATCCCCATGATTCAGCCGATAGCGCAGTGAGTCCAAAAAGTCTGTGGTTCCCGCAACTTCCGGCAGAGTGGTGGTTATATGCAACCCCGAAGCCACTTTTCAAAAATCGTTCGATTTTTAGAGCCCGTCCCGGTGGGAGGCAGACTTTTGCAAAGCCAAAATCGGCCAGCCCCCTTTGGTTACAGGCAATTGGTCGCCAGGGTTAATACGGAACCAACGCGGCCGCTTTCAGCTTCCCTCCCCCCAGTGTCGATTCCGTCCCGGCCCCTCCAACAGAGATCGCAATGGTGATGTCCAAAGCCCAAACGTTGCGATCTCGACAGGAAAAGTGTAGCGGCTTGCCTCGCACCCGGTTTGGTATGCCATTTGCATTCCAGAAAAGCTTGTGATTGAGGAACCTCCTCAATTGTTATGGTTGAAATCATTTTGGTTTTCGGAGCGAAATCATGTCGCTGGACAATCTGGCCGATGCTTTTTATGACGAATTGCAAGACGTTTACAGCGCGGAGAAGCAACTGACAAAGGCGTTGCCAAAAATGGTAAAAAACGCCTCCTCCGACAAACTCCGCAGCGCCTTCGAGTCCCACCTCAAGGAAACTGAAGAACATGTCCAAAGGGTCGAGAAGGCGTTTGAAGACACCGGCAAGGCAGCCAGGGCCAAGACCTGCGAGGCGATGAAGGGGCTGGTTGAGGAAGCAGAAGGCCTGTTGAAAGAAGACGGTGAGGACGCCGTTAAAGACGCGGTTTTGATCGCCGCGGCCCAGAAAGTCGAACATTACGAAATCGCGACCTACGGAACGCTTTGCAGCTGGGCCGAAATACTCGGCTATAAAAACGCCCTCAAACTGCTGAAACAGAACCTCGCCCAGGAAGAAGCCGCCGATCAGAAACTGAGTCGGTTGTCACAAACAATCAACAAACAGGCAATGGATTCCAACGGAGCCGCGGGAACTGAGAAGGGTGCCCGTCCCGCTAAAAAAAAATCGGCGACGACCCGCTAGTCCAGCGCAACGTTGGCCGTGAACCGACCTCCCTGGCCATTCATCATTCATGGTGGACCCAGCGACACCCACTCAGAAGCGGGTTTGCGCGACTGAAACAAAAACACCAGACCGAAATTCTGGTCATGGGAGGCGGAATCACGGGCCTGAGCGTGGCGCTGGAGATGCTGCAACGCGGACATCAGGTCACAGTTTGCGAAGCGGCCCTGATTGGAGCCGGGACGACCGGTGGCAGCAGCGGGCACCTCGACGCCCATCCGGAGATCGGACCGAAAAAGCTGGTCGGTTTGATGGGGCAGCAGCAGGCGGCGGCTTACACAAAAATGAGGCTGGACGCGATCGAGACCATTCGCGGGCGAGCCGACGCGGAGTGCGAATTCAAACACCTCCCGGCCTGGTACTACACGGAGGAACCGGCGAACCTCGATGCCGTGCGGGAAGACTTCGAACACGCCTCGACGATCGGACTCGAAACCACCTGGTCGCAATCTGTCTCGTTGCCTTTCGCTGCCGGAGGTTACCGGATTGAGGGAATGGCACGAATGGACTGTCTTGCTTACGTCAAACTTCTGGCCAGGCTGGTGGAAAAGTCGGGAGGCCAGCTCTTCGAACAGACGCTGGTGAGCGGGCCGACCGACGACAACCCGCGAACTCTGCAAACGGCCGATGGCCAGACAATCCGGTTCGAACATGTATTTTGCGCCGTTCATTGCAATTTCACCGACGCCATGCGGCTGTATCTGCAAACTCCTGCGTACCAGTCGTATGTACTGGCCGCGAGACTCCGCTCAGAACTGCCAGAAGCACTTTTCTGGGACGACGACACACCCTATCACTATATTCGCCGCGCCAGAATTGATGATGGTCGGACGATTCTGGTCGGCGGTTTCGATCATCGAACCGGAGCGGGTGACGAATCCCGTTCAGTCGCCGATTTGGAAGCATGGACTCGGGCGAGGTTCGATGTCGAAGCGATTTTGTCGGTTTGGAGCGCCGAGTTTTTTGAACCAACGGATGGGCTGCCGTTTATCGGCAAAGTCCCCAGCAAGCAGAACGTCTGGATTGCGACCGGGCTGGGTGGCGTGGGTTTGACACTCGGCACTGCCGCGGGTTCCATGCTGGCCGATTTGATCGAAGGCCGCGGCCACGAACTGGAAGCTGCCTTTTCTCCGGCGCGACTCCCAGTGCATGCGCTGGGGAAAATGCTTGCCGAACAAACGACGGCGGTCGCCGATTACTCAGATCGGATTCTGCCCGCATCAGAAATCGAATCCGATACGCTGGGTTCTGGTCAGGGAGCGGTTGGGAGAATCGACGGAAAACATGTCGCGGTGTGCCGGGACCGCCAGGGATGCCTGCATCAGCGCAGCCCGTTGTGCACCCATATGGGCGGCGTCGTTCGCTGGAATGAGATGGAGCAGACGTGGGATTGCCCGGTCCACGGTGGTCGTTTTGCTGCCAACGGCGAGCGGCTGTACGGCCCACCGGAAAAGAATCTCGCACAGGAGTAGCGGCGACCGTCACTGGATCAGGACTCAACACGACCTAAACCGGAATCCGGTTACGCGGTCAGTTGTACAGGACGACTTTGGTGCAGCTGTTCTTGTCCTCGTTGAAAATTCTGTAGGCATCGGGGGCTTCGGAAAGAGGCACGCGATGACTGATGATGTAGGTCGGATCAAAAGCGACTGAGCCGTTACCGTTGCCGCTGGAGTGTGCGACTTCGCCGGAAGGATCACCGCTGGACATGCCTTGAAGGGAACTTTCGCCGGCGGATTCGTTGCTGGCGGCACTTCCCCCATTATTCCCTGTAATGCGACCAAGCAACGGTTTCAGGTAGCGATGCACGTGGGTTTGACCCATCGTCATCTGCAATCCTTTTCCGAACGCGGCACCAAAGGGCATCTTGTCGAGGAACCCGCCGTAGACTCCGGGAATCGAAACCGTACCTCCTTTGCGACAGCAATAAATGGCCTGTCGCAAGGCATGTATGCGGTCCGTTGCCAGGTACACGGCCTGTTTGACCCGGTCGTAGATCGCGTCGGGTGAACTGCCGTGGGATTCCAGTCCGACGGCGTCAATACAGCAGTCGGGCCCCATCCCGCCGGTCATGTCACGCAAGGCGTCGGAAATGTCGACTTCGTCGAAGTTCAGCGTTTCGGCATGGCCAAAGTCTCTCGCCATCTTCAGCCGCTGGGGGATATGATCGATGGCGATGACCCGGGACGGGCCGAACCACCACGCGCTCCTGATCGCAAACTGTCCAACTGGACCACAGCCCCAGACGGCAACCGTATCTCCCTGCCGAATATGGGCATTCTCCGCGGCCATATAACCCGTTGGCAAAATATCGGTCAAAAACAGCGCCTGTTCATCATTTACATGGTCGGGGATTTTCAGCGGACCGACGTCGGCAAAAGGGACTCGCACATACTCGGCCTGACCACCGGCGTAGCCGCCAAACATATGCGAATACCCGAACAACCCCGAACCGGAATAGCCATACAGTTTGGCGGCCATCGACGCGTTCGGATTGGAATTGTCGCACAGCGACCACAGTTTTTCCTTGCAGAAAAAACAGTTTCCGCAGGCGATCGTAAAAGGCACGACGACGCGGTCTCCGGCCTTCAGATTCTCGACCTGCTCGCCCACTTCGACGACTTCGCCCATAAATTCGTGGCCGAGGATATCACCTGCCTGCATGGTGGGTATCACGCCATTGTACAGATGCAGATCGCTGCCACAGATCGCAGTGGCCGTGACCCGGACAATGGCGTCACGGGGATTGATAAGCCGGGGATCCGGAACGGTATTGACTCGCACGTCCTGTTTGCCGTGCCAACATACAGCTTTCATCGAACTCTTTCCTGTTGGGAAACGCAAAATGGAATTGAAAACATCGTGCTGCGCGAGGCGGTGGCGCTGTCGGAAACCCTGCCGAACTGCGGGCACTGGGTCATCCCGTGACCAGCAGAAGTGCTACCAGAATCGGATTCGGGAAAATCACCCGCAAGACTGACCTTCGATCGTCGGCACTTCGCCCGTTTCCATCCGGCTCTTGAAACGCCTCAAATCCTCGTCGATCTCCTGTTCGGCTCCACTCCCCAGCAACCATGCGAGCGTCGCCCCCGCTTTTCCGCCTGGTGGATCGTACTTGAGCGAAATGGTCACAACGGTTCCACGTCCGTTTTGGAGTTCCTGAAAACGGACACTGCCGACGGTCTCAATCTGGCTGCCGGGAAGTGAACGCCAGGCGATCAGTTCCGGCGCGCGTTCGTTAAAAATCTCAGCTTCCCATGTCACAGACATTCCCAGTGGACCGTCTGCCGTCCAGCTTGACCGTTGGGCGTCATGCACATCGACGGATTTCAGGTGCCGCATGATCTCTGGCAACTTCTCCAGATCCCTCCAGCGGTCGAAAAGATCCTGGGCGGGACGGTTGATCGTCATCGAACGTTCGACTTTGGTTCCGGACTGGGCCGGAATAACCGTGGCGTCGGGGTGCGAGGCCGTGTTGATTCCAAATGCCTGAAAGGCCTGACAATGTCCCGTCCATCCGCGATACAGCAGTCCGCCACCGGCCAATGCCAGCATCAGCCCGCTCAACCTTCCGCGCGCCAGTCCCGTTGCCAGCAAAGCGACTCCGGCGACCGCAGAAATCGCGCGTTCACCCTGGCCTACATTCTGGGGTTTCGGAACTCCGCAAGTCGACCGGGAACGGCGCCCAGAATGCGTTGTAGCGGATTGTCTGGCAGCAATTGTTTGACTCATAACATCACTCGTGGCAACGCCCGGCAGATCATGTCCAATGAGCATGGGGACAGGACCATGTCGGTTTAATCGCCGGGGAATTGAAATTGGAACTTGAGCACGCAACGGCCCATGGAAGATGCTGGTTCGACCATTCGAATGGTCACCGGCAACAGGCTGCAACTGCCGTGCCATCCTGGGCAACTGCTCCGGCATTCAAAATGGAGGTGGCTCAAACTTTTGTGATCCCCATTCGCGCTGTTTGCCAGACTGCCTATTGGAGATCGGCCACCACCAATTCAGCAGCACGTCGACCGGAGAGCATGGCCCCGTGAATTGATGCGGTATCGAGATAATCTCCGCAAAGGAATACATTGCCATGGCCACTGGACGACTTGGCGACAGGAGACAGCGCCGGAGGCATTTGAGCAGGTAGTGCATCGGGGATGCGGCAGGTCCGCAGATGACGCCACTGGTATACTTCAGGACCAAACCAGTCCCTGGCCTGTTCAGTCACCTCGCCAGGAAGTGCCTGCTCTTGCCCGGATGCAAATGTCCCGAGGACCGTAACGGAAACCAGTGACTGGCCAGCCGGTGCATAGTTCGCCGCGACCTGGCTGGGCACACAAAGGTTGTTAATCACGCCTCGACCTTCCCCGTTCAACACCAGTACGGGCTCTTCCACTGGAGGCCTGTTCGCTGCGAAATAAAGACAAGTCACGCCTTTCCACGAAGTGCCGTAATGTTTGCCCAGCAGGCGGCAGGCCATGGGAGCATCGCACGCCAACACGATTCTGGATGCTGCCAGCCGTGCACCATCAGACAAAACGACGGCATTTTGTCCGATGCTTTCGACGCGGGTATGGGTCCGGATCGATCCGGCTGGCAGTCTGGCGGCAAGTTGGTTTGCGATCGCCCCCATACCCTGGGCGGGCAACGCAGCGTTCCCTTCAGAAAACATTTTGAAAATAAAATCAAACTTCCGGCTGGATGTATTCAATTCCCTTTCCAGAAATACGCCGGCCAGAAACGGCCTGAAAAACTGCTCTATGATCCGGTTCGAAAAGCCTTCCTGCCTGAGTCTGACAAGCGTCGTCGATTCGGGTCGCTCATACAACCGTTCAAGCGATTGACGGCAAACCCGGTGTTTCAGCCGCGCGACGCGCAGTTTGTCTCCCATACTGGCGATGGGTGACAAAACGGTCGCGATGAGATGTTGAGGGTGTCGCGAGGGGTCCGTGAATCGGTGAAACTTTCCCCTGAAACGGATCAGCGCACCCGATTCAAAGGCTGCCAACTGCAATTCTGGGTAATTGAGAGTCCGTCTTGCTTCGGGGTAGGCGGTTAATAGAACCTGAAAACCCCGGTCCAGCAGGAAACCATCCATTTCGTCGGTGCGGGCCCTGCCTCCAGGTGCGTCGGATGCTTCCAGAATCTGGCAGGCAACTCCCGATTCATGGAGACGGACGGCGCAGCTTAATCCTGCCAGTCCTCCTCCTGCAATTAGCACTTTCGGATTCGACATATTGTCTGCTGGGAAAATTTATGTTTCGACCAATTTTGGAACCGGTTACAGCAAGCGATGCCCGTCGACAAATGCGACAGTTTTCGGCTTGTGTCAGGTGGCAGCCTTCATCACTGGTCGCCGTAGCCGTTCACGCACCCTGGTCTGACGCGTTTTCCGGCCGGGTTACTTACAATCAGGCCACCCCCGTACCGCCAGAAAACGGGTCTGACACGCTACAACATGGACAATGTGTTATCGCCCCGTGAACGCTTACCTGGTCGCAACAGGCCCGGAGTTAATTGTTTCCGGCATCAATTCCGGATTCGAACGCACTGGGTTGCACGGTGAGTCAAGAAGTGGGGCGCGGTGCTGGTGCCCGGGAGCGACCGCCTGACAGCCACCAGAACCGTTCCAGTTGCCGTTTTGCAACCGAAAAAAAGTGCTCTCATCTGTTTTCAACTTCAAGACTCATCTTGCGACTGGACAAAACCGCCATGAACACGAGGGAAATTGCCGAACCGGAACGAATGCAATGTATGGAAATCTGGGGTGGCAACCGGGCTGTCGACAAAAGCTTCGGTGCACCCGGACTGAATATTTACGTCAACAGTGCACCTTATCAGGACAGCCAGTCTGGCGGGGGTGACATCTATTACCTGACCTCATGTGCCTCCGGCAGGATTTCCCGGTTTTTGCTGGCCGACGTGAGTGGCCATGGTGAAGCGGTTTCGAAGATTGCCGTATCCCTGCGAGATCTGATGCGGCACAGCGTCAACAAAACCAGCCAGGCAGATTTTGTTGCCGGGATGAACAGGGAGTTTGGAGGAGTGGCCAACGAAAGCATGTTTGCAACGGCTGTCGTGGCAACCTTTTTCGAGCCGCGAAAAACACTGGATGTGAGCGTCGCCGGGCATCCCTACCCGATGTACTACCGCGCCCGTCAGAAACGATGGGTTCATCTGGATCCGGCTCAAAGGGATGGAGGTCTGGAAAATCTGCCGCTGGGTGTGCACGAGGATTCCAACTACCCGGGCCGCAAAATCCAGACAGAGACTGGCGACATGTTCTTGCTGTACAGCGACGCGTTTATTGAGTCACTGGACGGCAACGGAGAACCGGTTGGCATCGAAGGCCTGTTGCGAATCCTGAATGAACTGAAATCCCCGGAACCCGGTGGGATTTTTCCGCGTTTGCGGGAACGGCTGTCGGCCATGTCCAGTGGCAATCTCCTGGACGACGATGCGACCTTGATCCTCGGGCATTTCACCACTAGCAAAGTCCGCATGCGCGACACCCTGATGGCGCCGTTCCGGTTGCTGCGCAGCGTTTCAGACCGTACGGAACTGGAAAATCAGGACAACTGGACCTGTTTTCAGGGTTCGCGTTAAAGGCCCAGGTTGAACGACGGTCAACCTTCTGACATCAGACGCACAGAGTGTAAATCCACCAGGGACAGGACAGGCATAGCACAAGGCACGTCGGGGATGATTTTACTGACTGGAGCGACGGGGTATGTAGGCGGGCGGCTGCTGTCGCGGCTGGAGTCGCGCGGGTTTTCGGTACGTTGCCTGACCCGAAATCCGGCCGGGATGGAAGGGGCCGTTGCACCGCTGACGGAAATAGTTGCCGGAGACGTGCTTGATGAAGAGGCGGTTTTGGTCGCCCTCAAAGGGATTGAAACGGCTTACTACCTGATCCACTCGATGGGAGCCGGTGACGATTTCGAAGAAACGGATCGCCGCGCCGCTGAAAACTTCGCCCGGGCCTGTACCCTTCAGGGTGTTCAGCGCATCATCTACCTCGGTGGACTGGGCAACCCGGACCATGATCTGTCCAGGCACCTGCGCAGCCGTCAGGAGATCGGCGATATTCTCAGAACATCAACGGCTGGTGTGATCGAGTTTCGGGCATCCATCATCATCGGTTCGGGCAGCCTGTCCTTTGAAATGATTCGGGCACTTGTCGAACGGTTGCCGGTCATGATCTGCCCCAAATGGGTGCGCGTGCTGGCCCAGCCGATCGCGATTGAGGATGTGTTGTCGTATTTGACGGAGGCACTCAACTGCCCGCCCGGTGAATCGGTTGTTTTTGAAATTGGTGGCCCCGACCAGATTTCGTACGGCGAAATCATGAAGCGTTACGCGCGGCAGCGGGGACTGACGCGATGGATGACTCCCGTTCCCTTTCTGACACCCTACCTGTCCAGTCTCTGGCTGGGACTGGTGACACCACTCTATTCCCGGGTTGGCCGCAAGCTGGTAGACAGCCTGCGAAATCCCACGCTGATTTCCAGCGACCTCGCCCATCGCCATTTCCCGGTTCGGCCCCGGTCAACTGACGAGGCCATTGCACGGGCGCTGGTCAACGAGGACCGTGAGTTTGCCGAAACCCGCTGGTCCGACGCGCTCTCGTCCGGCAGCAGGAACAGAGCATGGGGAGGCGTCCGTTTTGGCTCGCGACTGGTTGATTCCCGAACTCATCAGGTGTCCGCACCGGCGGAACAGGCCTTTCGGCCGATTCGCCGAATTGGGGGCAGGACGGGATGGTACTACGGAAACTGGTTATGGAAAATTCGCGGTTTTCTCGATTTGCTGGTCGGTGGAGTCGGGGTGCGACGAGGTCGCCGTCATCCGGAACACGTCCGGGTCGGCGATGCGATAGACTTTTGGCGAGTCGACCAGTACGAAGAAAACCGTTTGCTGCGTTTGTCTGCCGAAATGAAGTTGCCAGGTCGGGCATGGCTGGAGTTTGAAGTTACCGGTAAAGACGGTGTCAGCACCGTCCGACAGACGGCGATTTTCGATCCGGTAGGGCTGTTTGGACTGGTCTACTGGTACGGTATGTTTCCGTTTCACCAGTTTGTGTTCGCCGGGATGTTGCGTAACCTGTGCCGGGAAATCGCTGGGCCGGTGGAAAAATCAGGTTGCAAAAACGGAAACGCGAACAGGCATCCAGCCACAACGACCGTCGAGTCCGCCGAGTCCGCAGACTGAATCGAACGTTTCAGACGAACTTTCTGCGGCGATTTCATGCCCTGCGGAAACCTGTCGGTCGTTCGTGTTGTCCTGTGAACGGTCCCCTTTAGGCGTTCCCGGGAAAAGTTCTCCAGTTGCAAGCGGTTGTTGGTCTGAAAGTGAACCAGTGAGTATTTCGCCATGCAGAAAACCGGGAAACTGTTTTTGT
>JBGSVU010000710.1:0-6059 GCA_041752775.1 Pirellulaceae bacterium
CCAGGACTTTGTAGAGCCTAATCACTTAAGTGCAAAGTTCCTGGTTAAAAATCTTATGGAAGATCTAAAGTAGCTTCATCATCATCATCATTCTCATTATTATTCTTCTATTCTTCTGATTATGCATCAACTTCTTCAAAGCTGTTGTCATCTTCGGCAGTATTGCCAGAACCGGCATGACCGGCAGAGTCGCTGCCTGACGCGCCTGGCTGGCCGCCGGCTCCAAACGGCAGGGGGGCCATGCGGGTGGGCGAAACCCGGGGTGCCATTCCCGATTCAGGCTCGATGATGTTGCCATTGCCGTCGAAATTGACGATGGTCCGGTCCGCTCCCTCCCAGATTACAGTGCGGAAGCCATGGTTCTGGCTGCCCAGCAGCGAGGTGAACATTTTGCCCATGCCGCTGTCGGAACTCTCTTCGGCGGCCAGTTCTTCGGGGCCCATCACAAGTTCGCTTTCCTCGTTTCCTGTATCCGCCCGCATGACGATCTTCAGTTTGGTGTTGGAACCAAGTGCCAGCACGAGGGCTTCGGACTGTTTTTCGTTGACCAGCACGCCGACATTGGTTTTGCCTTTTGCGCCAGTCGTTTCGCCGAGCAAATCGCGTTTGTAGCTGTCGCCTACGGAAAAGACCTTGATGTTTTTGAGAAATGTGCGGGGTGTCGAAATCTGCTGGCCACCGCTGTTTTCCTTGAACACGCCGATGATGTCCACACGGTCACCAGGTTGCAGCATGCCGTTGATGGTGTCATCCGAATCGAGCGGAATGGCAATGACCTTTTTTCCGGGAGGAATTGGCAGGGTGCGGACCTGGTTGCGGTTGACCAGATTGGATTTGACCAGGGGCAGCCCTTTCAGCACGCGGCTGGCGACAACCATGTTTTCCAGCTCGGCCATCGACTGCACGGCATCTTCAGGAGCGATGTTGATCGGCCATTCTTCGATGGCAACGGTTTCATCGTTCAGGGCAGATTCATAGTCAATGGCGGTTTTCGCCACGACAATGGAAATCTTCTGGACCGCCTCCTCGCCGCCAGACTTGTTGCGGCCCATCACCTGGCTGATGCCGATGGCTGCGACCAGGCCAAAGCCGAGGGAAACGAAAAGCATGATGAGCGATTTGGACTTCATCCAGGTACCCCAGTACAAAACTGACCATGGCCCGTCTTGCAACGACTTGGCCGGACGATCGGACACAAAATTGATCCGGACACGGTGATGTGGCGATGACCAGCAACATCGGGTCTGCCATCCTGGCTGCGCGTCCCGTCCCTGGGTTCTCCGCTTCCTTCTCCCATAAATGCGACGGACCCCAGAATAATTTCCGGCATGTTCCGGAACGGAATCAAAGGGTAGTGCACTGTTCGTAGTATTTC
Organism: Pirellulaceae bacterium; assembly: GCA_041752775.1. GTDB lineage: Bacteria > Planctomycetota > Planctomycetia > Pirellulales > Pirellulaceae > BJ22. The sequence continues at coordinate 1,376 of JBGSVU010000710.1, forward strand.
GGCTGTCGCCTCCGGCCGCTGGCGAAAAATGCCAGCAGCCGTCCCGGCCCATACAATTGTCAGAGTTTGCCACTTCTGACGGTGGCCAGTCCCCAACAGGCAAAGGGGGAGGAGTCTCTCCGCCCCCTTCCATGGCGCTGGTTCCGGCGGGATGCCGCCGGGAGCCAGTCCTGGTTTTCAGCAGACTGTCGGAACTCGCAATTAAACCAGCAGGCCAGTCCAGGCAAAATACAGGACGGTTCCAATCGCAATGGGAATTCCGTAAGGCAACAGTTTCATGGAACTCTTGCGGTCCGCTGCGATGGCAGCCAGAGTTTCCGGGTTGCGAACTGTCATGATTTCATTGCTGATAAAGAAGAACTGATTCCAGTGCTTTTTCCCCTGTCCCGACCACACCACCATGGCCACCGCAAGGACGGCACCGACGATTGCCGAAACACAGAAAGAATAAAAGGTGATTGAGCAGTGAACCCAGGCTCCAATCCCGGCCATCATTTTGACGTCGCCGGCACCCATGCCGCCAATCGAATAGGCTGGCAGAAGCGTGGCCAGCCCGACTGCGGTTCCCGCCAGGCTCCAGCCCAGCCCGATCAACCAGCCTTCACCCGAGACGCCATAGGCAATCGCACTGTAGATCCACCCGGCAATAATCATCGGGTAGGTAATCTTGTTGGGTACACGCAATTCCTTGCCGTCGATCCAGGCGGCTACGATAACAAACAGTGTGACGAACCAGTACACACCGGTCTGGCTCAGATTGGCAATAAAGTTTTCCATGGTCCAGCTCGCTCCTGGGGCTTGTTGGGACAGATGGTTCGCTGTCCCGGGTTTGAATTTTGGTAAGGCCGTTTTTATCTGGGGAATCGCCGAATCGCAGGGATCTGGGCGCATCAACCCGGGCCACGCAAACCTACAACACTTTGGTAATCCTGCCGTTAAAAACTTTGCAATTTGGCCATTTTGTCAACCTGCCAGCCCCAGCGGGTACAGACCGGATCTTTTCCCAACGAAAAAACCCTGACCGCACAGGACGCGCGGCCAGGGTTCAAATTATTCGATCAGGCGTCACGCTGAATCCGCAAAGTGATTCCGCGCTCCTCCCGGGAATGAACTAGTTGGTGAATGTACCGGCATTTGCGCCAGCTGTTCCAACGTCAGTTGCAATCTTGGTGAAGGTCGCGCTGGCGTTTGTTCCAACAGCCTGAATGGCTGTCAAACAGACGATCACGATCAGAGCCAGCATAACGGCGTACTCAACCGCTGTTGGGCCGTCTTCTGACTTCAAAAAACGCTGTACTTTCGATACCAAATTCTTCATAACATCCTCCGACGGATTAAAAGACTTCCCCTCGCGGGGCACGGTCCCACCATGAGACCGCAACATGTGTAAAACAGGACTCCGGGTCGTATCGTTGCCAGCCTGCAGGCAACCCGGATTTCCCAACCAAAACAATTGCGTCTCTCTCCGTATTCTGGACTCGCAGAAAGACCCACAGACTGGCGACCCTGCCTTGCGACAGGGAACAGAAGTGGAGTGCTCTCCGCTTCCACCAAAACTTATGTCACGATTCGAGTCTGTCAAATTCTGCGGACTGGGTAATTCGTAATTTCTGCAAAAAGTCTGCTTTCCCCGCCCGGCCCATTTTCGCTCATCCCAAACCAGTCAGAACAACCGGAAAAACCGGCGCCGCTGGAGGTGCAAAACGGGATCCAGCCCCGGTTCCCCTGGCCTGAAGACAGCCAGACGTCAGCATCTCTGCGGACGAACTCTGAATCGGCGCGTTTCCGGTAACCCGACGCGCCTGTTTCAAAGTTACGCATTTCCGGTAACCCGACGCGTCAGCGAGGATCGGACAAGTCAGCTCCCCCTTTGGGAGGCCAGGCACTAAATCCGCCGGAACAGGCCGGCCAACAGCAAACTCGCCAGCGCCCCCCAGCAGAACCAGTGGGCAATCGATTCGCGCGTTCTTTCCGGAACGATGCCAGCGCGGATCTCACTGGCGGAATACGGCGGCAGCACTGCAACGGATTCCGGCAAACTGCGGGAGAGGTTGTACTCGGCAGGATAAGGCCGGTCGTAGTGCAGAACCTGCATCTGTTCTCCCGCGCGGTCCCGCAACCGGACCGACAGTTTTTCTTTCCCGGCCAGCGGGATGGACGCCGAATAACTTCCCAGCCCCGTTTCCCGCACCGGCACGGCCTCCGGTTGCCCCTGGTCGTCAATCGCCGCGAGTTCCCAGTCGATGCCTGGCTGCAGCGTCCCGGTCGTGTCGCGTTTCTGAATCGACAGCAACCCGTCGTCGCCGTCGACCTGCGAAGTCACAAGAATTCCGTCATTGTTCTGCCGGCGGACGACCCCGCGCAACACCTGGCCCCAAAACCTGCCGCAATCACCCCATGCCAGCCACTCACCGCCCCAGCGTTCACTCCAGTCGCTGGACCAGGCCATCCCGGTCCCCAGCCCGTATCGGCAAATGGCCAACAGCGGATCACCCGAATCGGCGATCAATAGCAGCTGTGCCGTGGCCTTCTGCTGCGTCATCACATAACCCAGCGTATACGGCAGTTCCGATTCACCAAATCCGGCGAGGACCGGGTGATCGCCCATCTGAACCGTACCGTACAGGTCTTCCTTGATTGCAGACTTGGAGGCCTGCATGGTTTCCTTCGTGAAAATTTGCGGGACGTTGGCCGGATCATTGGTTTCGTAGTACCGCCCGCGGCCAATCTCGGCCAGGGTCGCCATCAGCTGCCGGTCCGCATCCCCGAGCGCCACGGTCGAAACCGCGATCCCGCTGTCGACCATCGCCTGGACCAGGCTTTCATGATCAGCCGGCTGGGTCTGGCCGTCGCTCAAACAAATCATATGGCGGATTTTTGCCGAGCAGTTTTCCAGCATCTCCTTGCCAGTCACCATGGCCGGATACATGTTGGTCCCGCCGCCCGCCGCCAGCGAGTCGATCCCGGAATCGATCGCATCCCGCTCGCTGGCCATCCGCATTTCGCTGACGATGTACGGTTCACCATCAAATCCAATAACCCCGATCTGGTCGCGTGCACCCAGCAGTTCAACGGCCGCTTTGGCGGCTTCGCGGGCGAGCATGATCGGCAATCCTTCCATCGAACCGGACTTGTCGATCACCAGAACCATCGCGAGTGACGGCTTCTCTTTTTCTTTTTCAAAACGGGATACCAGCGGCAACGCCTCTTCCACCGGCGTCCTGTGGTAACCTCCCAGCCCGAAACTGTTCTCTGATCCAAGCATCACCAGCCCGCCGCCGAAGTCCCGCACATACTGGTTCAGCAAACTCATCTGCCGCTGTGACATCGCCGTTGCGGGCAGATCGGCCAGAACCACCGCGTCGAACGACAGCAGGTCACCGATCGAATCGGGCACGCCAAACTTTCCACGGACCTCGATCACAAAATCCTGCTGCTCCAGTGCCCGCACAATCGCGCGCACTTCCTGCTCTCGTTCATGCAGGACCAGCAAACGGGGCTGGCCCCGAACGTTAACGTGCTGCTGCGCTGGTTGTTGACCGGGAAATGGTCTTCGTCCGGCACCAGCTCCGCCGTCCACTGGCTGGCACCCGGCGTGACCATGTCGACATCGAACCAGAACCGGTTCGGCCGGTCAGAGCGCAGCTCGACGGCCTGCTCCTGGACCGCGACACCGCGATGGATGATTCGCAACCGGCCGCCGACAGGCTGGTTGCTGACGACTTCGACCGCCATCCGGACGACTTCTCCGGTAAACGCTCGCGAACTGGAGGGGCGCAGCGAAACGATGGCCGCTTCGGGAAAAGTCAGTGGTTTCAGTCGCTCCATCCGCACATCGATCCGCTCGGCGGAAACCTGCCGCAGCGCATCCTCCAGCGAACCCCCGGTCTCCTGGCCATCGCTCATCAAAACGATTCGTTTGGCTTTGCCGGCAGGAAATTCCATACGCGTCTGCAGGACAGCCTCTCCCAGTCGCGAAGCGCTGCGAAAAGCGTCGTCGGCTCCCGCCGTCTTCCAGCCGTCCACCCATTCAACCAGCGCCGCCGCCCTGTCGAATTTCCGGCCCCCGTCTCCGACGGCAAACAGCGACCACCCATCCGCAGCCACCAGCCGATCGATTGCCAAATCGACTGTTTTTGCCGCCGCTTTCGCCGATTCCGGATCGACTGACTGCGAAACGTCTACCAGAAACACCACGTGCATTGCATCCGATTCCGAAAATGCAAAGGGACGGCAGAGCGCGACCACCAGCAACAACAATCCCAATACCCGAAACCCGAATGCGAGGACCCGTTTCCGGAAAGGGGCGTCGACCAGGCTGTACCGGAACGCCACGAACATCGGCACCAGCAACAGCAGCCACCACGCCGGTGCGGTCGAAATCAGTTCCATACAGCTATCCCACCATTCGTCGCTGGTAGAGGATGGATTCGGTCACCACCACGACAATAGCCAGCAAAGTCAACCAGGCAGACGCGGACCAACCCCGGTTGAGTGCCAGTTCCGTCGTCGTTACCGTCTGGTTGTTGAGCATCGTTTCCACCGGCGAGACGACGCTGCAACCCACCACCCATTCACCTGCGGGATTCTGTACCGAATAGAATCCTGCGGCACCACGCGGAGTTGACCGGGACTCCCCGGTCGACCACGAGGTTCCGTCCGGTGCTGTCCATGTCGTCGATTC
>JBGSVU010000711.1:0-8685 GCA_041752775.1 Pirellulaceae bacterium
GAAACCTGCGTCCGTCGAAACCTGCGTCCGTCGAAACCTGCGTCCGTCGAAACCTGCGAAATTTGACGGACGAGGACGTCCATCGTACGTTCATCACAACCCGAAGACATTCTTCCCGCACATTTGGCCTGGCGCTATGGCTCGCAACGAACAGCTTATTCGGCAACATCGCGTTTTGCAGATACTTGAGCGGGTCCGGTTTGGCAAAACGCTGGAGGAGTTGCGCGACGACCTGGTCGAAGAGCTGGGGATTTCATCCATTCACGTTCGCACCATCCGGCGCGATATCGAAGCGTTGCAGGTGGCCGGGTTCGACATTGTCCAGGGAGAATACCCGGACCGCGGCAAGGTCTGGATGCTGGGCCCCCGTTACAAGGAAAGCCATCGGGTCAATGCCACCGCGTCGGAGCTGATTGCGCTGTCGATTTCGCGAGACATGTTGTTGCCGCTGGCCGGGACGCCATACTGGATCGGGATCGAATCGTTCTGGAGCAAAATCCGTGACGACTTGCCCAGCGGCGTAATGGCTCATTTCGAAGAATACCGCCGGACACTGCGGGTGCTGGGTGTGCCGTTCAAGGACTATGAAAAACAGCAGGGCATCATCAAGACGCTGAACCGCGCGATCAACGAACACCGGTTGGTCAGCGTGATTTATCACAGTATCGGCAAGGCGCCCCGCACCCGGACGATCGAACCGCTGGAGACGCTGTTGTTCCAGTCCAGCCTGTACATCATTGCCGCCGCTCACGAAGACCCCGACCCGGCGAGCCGGATCCGCGAATTCAAACTGGACCGGTTTGAGCGGGCGGAAATTCTCGACCAGCGTTTTACTCCTCCTCCCCAGGAAACGCTCGACAGCTACGTGGGGAACAGTTTTGGTGTGTCGATCGGTCATGAAGTCGAGACGCTGGTGATCCGGATTCGGGGCTACGCCGCCCGGCTGGTTCAGGAAGACCCTTGGCACCCGGACCAGAAAGTCGAAAAAGAACCGGACGGATCGATCCTGTTGACGATCCAGTCGGTCAACCTGCGGGAGACGTTGACCCGGGTCATGAGCCTCGGTCCGGAAGCCGAGTTGGTCAGCCCTCCCGATGCCCGTCTGGAAATTGCCCGGATGCTGGATGCCGCCGCCCAGCAATACCGGTAAAATCGCGGCTACAATGGGTTCGGACTGTTCTTTACCAGGACGATTCGTATGCTTGCCAAAATGCAGACTTTTTCACTGGTCGGAATTGAAGCTCATCCGGTGGAAGTCGAAGTCGATGTTTCGCCCGCGGCGATGCCCAAGACGATTCTCGTCGGGTTGCCCGAAGCCGCGGTTCGCGAAAGCACACAACGCGTCAGCCGCGCGCTGGAGAATTCCGGGTACGTCCGGCCGGCCGATCGCGTTGTGATCAATCTGGCTCCGGCCGATTTGCCCAAACAGGCCGCCTCCGTCGATTTGCCGATTTCGATCGGGATCCTGCTGGCCAGCGGTCAAATGGAATCCGAACGTGTTGCGGAATATGCCGTGGTCGGGGAACTGGCTCTGGAGGGTGCCACGCGTCCGTCGCGCGGCGTCCTGTCGATGGCGATCGCAGCGGCCAAACACGGGATGCGCGGCATCGTCGTGCCCCGCGAAAATGCACATGAAGCGGCCGTGGTTCGCAATCTGGACGTGATCGCCGTGGACAGTTTGACCCAGGCGGTGGCGTTTTTTACCGGTGAACTGGATATCGAACCGACCCCTTCCCGGATGCACGAACTGTATGAGGCCTTTTCGCGGTACGAAGAAGATTTTGCCGATGTCCGCGGACAGGAGCTGGCCAAACGTTCGATAGCGATCGCCGCGGCCGGCCATCACAATCTGCTGATGCTCGGCCCGCCTGGCAGCGGCAAAACGATGCTGGCCAAACGGATACCCACGGTGTTGCCGACCCTGACTCCGGACGAATCGATTGAGACGACGCGGATCTACAGCGCGCTGGGACGGCTGGACAGCGGGCAACCGCTGATGGCCAGGCGACCATTCCGTTCCCCGCATCATACGATCAGCGAAGCGGGCCTGGTCGGCGGCGGCAGCACACCAACGCCAGGCGAAATCAGCATGGCGCACCACGGCGTACTTTTTCTGGACGAGCTGCCCGAATTCAACCGGAGAACGCTGGAAGTCCTGCGGCAGCCGCTGGAAGACCGCGTCGTGACGATATCCCGGGCGTTGAACTCGACGACTTTTCCGGCGGACTTCATGCTGGTGGCAGCGCTCAATCCCTGCCCCTGCGGCTACCGCACTGATCCGCGCCGGGAATGCAACTGCACGATCCCCCAAATTGAACGCTATATGGGCAAAATTTCCGGGCCGCTGCTGGACAGGATCGATTTGCATGTGGAAGTCCCGGCGGCTGAGTTTCGCGAGTTGGCGTCGACGACTCCGGGAACCAGCAGTGCCGTAATTCGCGAACAGGTCCTGCGGGCGCGGGCCACGCAGTCGCGCCGCTTCGATGGAAAAAGAATTCTGTACAACAGCCAGATGAGCAGCCGGCAGCTGCGCGAATATTGTGTCGTCGATGGCCCCAGCATGGAGCTGCTCAAGGCCAGCGTGAACGAAATGGGGCTGTCGGCCCGGGCACATGACAAGGTCCTGCGGGTCGCGCGGACCATCGCCGATCTGGACGACAGCGATGAAATTCGCCTGGAACATCTCAGCGAAGCCATCAACTACCGTCAGCTGGACCGGAAAATCTGGGTGTAAAAAAATACCCGCTGGCATCCCGAACTGCTGCGGAGTCAACAGAACACAGGAAATCAGGACGGTTCGCCTTCACCCCATGTCGATCCGGCCACCGGCACATCATTCCACTCCAGCCCCAGCATTACGGAGTTGATTCCCGATCCGATTCCCAGCAATCCTGTCCGGTCGCCGGCACGAAAGACCTTTTTTTCTGCGGCGTCCGCGAGGGTCACTGGCAAAGCAGCTGAGCCGGTGTTGCCCAGCCACGGAAAAGTCGTATGGTCGTTTTCCGGGTTCAGTCCGAGTGACTCCAGCATCAGTTTCTGGTGAGCCACACCGACCTGGTGACAGACCGTTCGCGCCATACTCTCGCGCTCCCATCCGGTGTTGTGCAGAAACTCCGAAAACGTGGCGACGCCTGTTTCGACACCGCGCACCATCAACTCGTGGGAATCTGTACTCATCAGGGGCTGGAACTCTCCGCCGGCCTGGTCGTGCTGGCTCTGACACAGCTGGTTCCATTGTGAGTGCGAGCGCGCCGCGCCGCCAACCAGCCGCGCGGAGTGTGAAGACGCGCTGGACAGCCCCAGCACAAACGCACAACTGGCTGAACCGATCGTCAGTGAGGCAACGCTGTCCTTGATCGACTGGCGGGTCAGCGTCACATCCTGGTTGAGGGTGCGAATGGTGGTTTCCACCAGTCCCCGTCCGCTTTCCGACCCCACAACGATGCCCGCGCGGATCTGTCCCATTTCGATCATGTTGGCGATCAGGATTACGCCATTGAGGATTCCCAGGCAGGCGTTGGACAAGTCAAAAACCTGGCAACTCGCGGGGAGGTTCAGCGCGTGATGAACGCGACAGGCGGTCGCCGGCTCCAGATGGTCGCGACAGACAGAGGCATGAATCAGGCAACCGATTTGCGCCGGAGTTGTTTGCGCTGCGTCCAGCGCCTGGCGACAACTGCGAATGCTGACGTCACCGGGCAACACCTGCGGTGGATAGAACCTGCGCTGCTGAATCCCGGTCATCAACTCCAGCCTTCCGGCGGGCAAACGCAGCCGCTGATAAAGCGGATCGAGCCGCTCCTCGAGCTGTGCCGTGGAAACAATTTCGGCAGGCAGTGTGTAGCCGATGCCAAGCAGCGCTGTTTTTTCGTATTTCATGCCTGTTTTAAAGCGTTTTTGTTATAATTGGCCTTGACGGATTCGCGACCAGGCTGAACGCCAGGCGATCGGCTCCGGCCAGAAAAAGTGCTAGCTGCTGTCTGCTGATACGCAACATCTGGAGCCCAAAAACTATTTTCGGGCAAATGGACGGTTTTGGTTGAAACCTGTTCGACCAGCCCTGATGATGGTCCCCGGTCAGTGGTTGGCCGTTGTTGGCCAGCCCACAAGATATGTTGTCTCGTATGGAGATGGACCGACAGACGCCTTAGGGACGATTCGTTTGTCGGAGCCGGACAATAACTGCCTGATTCCCGCGTCACCTGCCGAAAAGATTTACGACAGGCCGCAACAGAAACAGATCACCGGTATTGCCCACCGCTCTGCCTGCCCGCTTTTCCCCAATCCGAACGTCAGCCATCTTGCTTCCAGCCGGACGACCCCAGTCTAGCCCGGTCCATGACGGACCAACAGGAGTAACAGATGCACTCGAAGCCTTTGATCGGAATCAATGCGGATTTTCGTCGCGCCCAGGGCAATCAGCCGTCGTTTTCAGCGTTGGCTGCCGGATATTATGACAGCATCATGCGAGCCGGAGGGATTCCGGTTGTGCTGCCTCCGCTGGAGTGTGAAGACGATTTGAACACGGTTCTCGACCGGCTGGACGGATTCCTGCTGGCTGGGGGCGCTGATCTTGATCCGCGGCGCGACGGATTCATGCTGCATCCTGCCGTCAAACCGATGGACGAACGGCGCGAGAAATTTGACCGGATGCTGTGCCGGCAGATTTGTGCACGACGCCTGCCAGTGATGGCAATCGGTGCGGGCCTGCAGCTGCTGAATATTACCCTGGGAGGAAACCTGTTCCTGCATATTCCGGACGATTTGCCCCAGGCGTTGCCCCACAAGGACCCGCTTGATCCCGCCCATCGCCACGGGCTGGTGATTCAGCGCGGATCGCTGATGGACCGGGTCTATGGCGAAGGCGAAATTCGCGTCAGCAGCCGCCACCACATGGCAATCGACGAAGTCGCTCCCGAGCTGAAGGTCACTGCCCGCTGTGCCGATGGCGTGATCGAAGCCGTGGAAAGCAACTGTCCGGACTGGTTCATCGTCGGAACCCAGTTCCATCCGGAAAACGAGGCGGCATCGGCCCTCGACTCCCGGATCTTCGAAGAATTCCTCGATGCGATCCGCGAAACTGCCGTCGTGCCACTGCGGGTTGCTGCCTGACGTTTTCGAAACTGCGGCCAAAATCGAAACATCCTCAAAAAGCGGCGGGGCCAGAAAGTGAATTCAAAATTCATCGACGGGCTCCGCTGTTTTTTTGTCCCCCCGCGTCTGCAGGCCGTGGGCCAGTGGTCCGGGCAGTTGCGCCATGCAAGTCCGGGCGGCCGCGTGGATGGCTGCGTCCACCATCGGGAGTCCCATGTTTCCTCCTGATTCCAGCGAGTTCCGGAAATTCTGGACGGAAGACCGCATCGACCGGTCGTTCGCCGTCAATTCCCACCGGTTGATGATTGGCCTGGCGGTGGCCGATTCATGGGACCGGATCGATGGCTCGCTGGTTGTTGGGCAGGGACGGGGGAAATTTTTGAGACTGCGACACGCCAGCGACCTGGGCTGGCCCATCCCGGACGAACTGTCCGCACGTCTGGTTCAGGCCAGCCAGAATCCGGAACCCTCCCATCCGTCCCTGCTGCAGCTGGGTCAGGACCTGGCCGATTGCCAGGCACAACTGGTGGCAAGATTGAGTGGCGAGGCCGGCAAGTATGTGGACCGGATACTGGGCGTGACCCTGACTGATCCTGGATTCTGGTCCAGCGATTTTGACGGAACCCGGCTTTATTCGGGTGCGCCGGATCCCGCCCGGCTGGCCGAGTTGAGCGGAATGAATGTGATCGACGATTTGCCGCAGCGGGACATCGCGGCCGGCGGCGACGGTTCATCCCTGCAGGCGCTGCCGATGTGGTTTCTGTTTGCGGACCGCCAGACGCGCGGTGCCACGGGAGTCTCGCTGGTCATCGATTTTTCGGATGTCATCCGCTGCTATTTGTTGCCGCCATCCGACGGACTGGACGAAATCCTGCCGGATATCTGCTGCGAGACGGTGGCTGGTTCAGCCGATCCGGAAGTTCCTGTTTCGAAAACGATTCATCGCATGTTGCGGGATTTCAGCACGCGGGGTGGCGAATCAATTCCGTTCCCCATCCTCAGTCACCTGGTTTTGACAGGAAAACCTGATCAACCCCTGGCGGGCAAGCGTCTGCTGGAACGGCTGGCAGGCGACTTCCCCACGGCAACGGTAGAAGAGTGGTTTGCGCATCCAGACGGCAGCCCGCTGGCAGGCAGAATGGCCGCAATCCTCGGTCTGTTGTATGTCGACCAGTTACCGCAAAACGTCCCCGGATTGACTGGTGCCAGTGGCTTGAGAATCCTCGGGCGTCTGACACCTGGAAAACCGTTTTCGTGGCGCAACCTGCTGACGGCGATGGCGGACAGCCAGTCCGCGCCGATGCGCCTGCGCGACGCAGTTTGACCGGTGGCTGTTGGCGGGCTGACCGGTGGTCGGCAACAGGCTGCCGAAGCGGTCAGACGGTCTGGAACGATGGCGTCTGGAGCCGGTCGTTTTGCAGGGTAATCCGGCGGTCGATCGTTTCGGCTTTCTGCTGGACGGTCGCTTCGATTTTTTCGACACCCGCCGCGGTGATCGAAATCAGGCCGCTTTCCTCGCGCTGGATCCAGCCTTTTTCCTTGAAATACCACATGTGAAAGCTCATCACTTCGCGGGGACACCCGACCAGTTGTTCCAGTGTATTGTCGCCGATTCCGGGAGTATTCATGTCCTGGCGTCGACGGGCGTAGAGCAGCGACAGCATTTTGTGGCGCTGAGAGGCGTCGCCGTCCAGGCATCCGGCGTCTTCGACGAGCTGCGCATTCCGCTTTTTCTCGCTGTCGTATTCGGCATCGTAGGCGGCGCGGGCAACCGGGTCGCGCAGCGTTTCGTAGGCTTCGACCAGTTTCGAGAACTTCTGGACATTGCCGCTCTCTGCCACATCGGGATGCAGGTGTTTGGCGAGGTACCGGAATAGCCGCTCGATGGTCTCCTGGTTCGCGTTGGGGCTGGACTGGAGCAGCTCGTAGTAGTCGACAAAGGGCTTTTGTGGCATTGTAGGGTCCTCGGCTTTGTTGGCGGGGAATTCCGCACGCGACGGTGGGGGCCACCGGCAAAATATCCTGCCCGGCAACCGGCGCGGATTGGGCAGTGAGCGAACTCTAGCTCAGCTGGCGCTGGCCATCGCCCGCAATGTTGAATAAATGGGCTGCTGCGTCAGGACCGAAGCAAAAAATCCGGTTGTAACGATTTTGCGGACGCGCTGCAGGAGTCGCTTCAGGCTTCGCCGCCTCGATTCGGGCAGTCGGCAGTTTTACAGAGCAGGAGCATAGGTGGGCAGGAGCATAGGTGGGTGGCACCGGTGGCACCGCATTCGCCACATTCCAGCAGGAATGAAAGTAGCACGGTGGTCCCCCACCGTGGTTTGCGCAGCACACGGTGGGGGACCACCGTGCTACTTTGGTGGTTAGCGCGACACGGTAATGGGGAGGCAACAGGTGGGTGATGGGTGGCACCAATTAAACATCGGCACCAATTGAACGCCGGCACCAATTGAGCGCCGATCCGGTCAGTAATGCGGCGGTTTGTCGTCTTCCAGGGTGCGGGGTTCGTGGGGAATCTGCAGGGACTCGATTTGCAGGTGCATGTTGCGGAGCAGTTTTTCAATCTTGTCCAGTCGCCGCGAGTTGGCCAGTATCATTTCGTTTTGCTGCTCGTAATCGTGCTGCAACAGCCCCAGAGCAGTCTCAAGGTCAATCAGCTTCTGTCTGATTTTCTCATTCATCGCCGGATTCCGGTCTGGGCAGGGCATGGCCCGGGAACAGTCTATTTTCTGATCAGAGACATGAACTCGGCGCGGGTGGGTTCACTGGTTTTGAAAATCCCGCGCAGGGCACTGGTAATGGTCGTACTGCCTGGTTTCCGGATGCCGCGAATCGCCATGCAGGAATGTTCCGCAGAAATCACAACCGCCACACCCGTGGTTTCGAGGTGCTGGTTGATCAAATCGGCGATTTCCTGGGTCATCCGCTCCTGCACCTGGGGGCGCCGCGATATTTCTTCCACAACCCGGGCAATTTTGCTCAATCCAGTCACCTTGCCGTCGGGAATATAGGCCACATGGGCGACCCCCGTAAAAGGCAACAAGTGGTGTTCGCACATGCTGGTAAAGGGGATGTCCCGAATCAGGACCATCTCGTCGTACTGTTCCGGAAAGACGACCTGCATGTGGCGGGCGGGATCAGAATGCAGGCCGGCAAACATCTCCTGGTACATCCGGGCAACCCGGGCCGGCGTCTCAACCAGTCCGGGCCGATTGGGGTCTTCTCCCACCGCTTCGAGTATCGTGCGTACGGCAGCCGAAATTTTTTCCAGGTCGATGGGCGTATCAACAAACGACGGTGCGGACAATTCGTCATCTCCTCGGCAACTCATGGATCGTCGGACTTTCGCAATTTCATGTGACCGGACCGAAAACATTGCTGGCAACTTAACTGATATCGGCACCCCGGGGTAGATTGCGCCGAATCGGCCCTGTTTCTGCCGGTTTCAAATCTTCACACCTGCGACCGGGGGCCCGTGCGCTGGGCGATGGCCGACAACGCGGCCGGGGTCAACCAGGTGCGCGCGATTCGGTTCAGGTCGGGACCTTGCATTCCGGAACTGTCGGCACTGCCGCCGGAACTGGCGGC
>JBGSVU010000712.1:0-10638 GCA_041752775.1 Pirellulaceae bacterium
GGTGGTCCAAAAGAACATCCTGACAGACCCAGCAAAACAACCAGTTTCAGTGGCAGGCAAAGCTTGAACATGGAATCGATCCGGCAGGCTGGAAATTGGTCAGTCAACGGGAAACGCCTCAGGGAGTGAACGGGAATTTCAGTCCCGCACAAACAGGTTCCGGACCCCATTCCCCCACGCCGGTTGTCAAAAACCGCTTGTCAAAGGATCATGCCCGGATCGCTGGCGGTAAAAAAAGCAGATTGAACCTCAGAAATCGAGTGCCACAAATCTTCCATCATCCCGGTCACCCAGGTCCCGGTATGTGGGCAGATCAATTTCTTCCGCAATCATGTGCACGGATCCATCGGCCATTCCGAAAGCAGTCAAATACCCCATGTGGTAACTGCCAAAGGCCATTTCCATGGCATAGCCGCTGGAAGCAGGTTTTCGAATTTGCAAATTCAGTTCAAACCAGGTGCCACCGACTGTTTCCGTGAACTCGCTTCCGGCGGTTCCGCCGTCACACTGGAAAGGGTCTACCTGGGGCCCGGCAATGTTCCAGAAATCCAGCCCGTTTCCGTCTTTCGAAAACTCCGGATCGGTCCTCGATTCGCCAATCGCAATCGTGTTGGACAGACCATCCTGAATGTCAGCAAACCTGATTTTGCTGCAACCAAAAAACAGCCCATCCAGCTCGAGGTCCTCAAGGGCTTTGGTGCCGGGAATGGCCGTGGAACGGTCATCCGATGTTGCCTGGCTGCCGGAATTGCCCCGATAGCTGGTTGGAACCCGGTCGATAATGTTGTTGTAGGGGGCCGGCGACTGTTCATAGATCGGCAGCGTGGGACAGCGATAGACCGACAGTGGCGTTTGCAAAGCCCGCTTGTTGGGCGATCCGTCTATGTCCCAGTTTTTGGATTCGGACAACAACAGCGAACTGTACAGGTTGCCCTGTTCGAGGAAATCCAGAACATAACAGGACCAGAATGCCACCAGCGTATCCCAGCCGACGGGAAGCCGTTTGTATACGGCCTCGTGGTTGTGCAGTCCCAGTACGATCTGCTTGACGTTGTTCATGCAACTCGTTCTTCGGGCGGCCTCGCGTATCTGCTGAACTGCCGGCAGAAGCATGCCAACAAGGATGCCGATGATGGCAATCACAACCAGCAGTTCAACCAGCGTAAATCCGTTTTTCTTTTTCATGTTTCTTTCCAGTACAAAACAGCAGAGTCAATCGCCACGGTTTGCCGGCTTCTTGCGAAATGCAACTTTTCGCACGCACTCTAAGTTGCGAATTTGAACTGTTGAAAAAGAACCGGTGAAGAAGCGATTAATTTCGAAGCGATTGAGAACTCTTCCACTGCGAAGGTTGCCTGAAAGACGCGAGTAGCCCGCCCACGTACTCCGCGACCAGATTTTTTCTTCAGGCAAACCTGTGCGATCCGGAATGATCCGCTGCCTGTACCCGTCATCCGTGCCGATCCGGTGAAGGTGGGAACGGGTTTGATTCCAGGGCTTTTCGACGCGACATGAATCTTTGGTGAAGAAGATTCCAGGTGGCGGATTTCACCCTATAATCCGCTCACCGGTTTCTGCCTGCTGGATTTTCCGGAGTTCAACCCTGCAAAAGGAGTCTGCTGATGCTGCAAAAAAAACAGATTGAATCCGCCATTCGACATGAGGGTGGAATTTCCCGGCGCTGGTTTCTGGCCTACGCGAGTGCATTGAGTTCCATCCCACTGCTGGGAAGAACTTCGCGAGCCAACGCCGCCCCAAAATTTTCGAAAAATCCTTTTTCCCTCGGCGTCGCCTCGGGTGACCCTGACGCAACGGGTATGGTGTTGTGGACCCGACTGGCACCCGAACCGCTGGACCCGTTCGGAGGAATGTCCAACAAGGCTGTGGAGGTTCAGTGGGAACTGGCCAGCGATGAAAGTTTCCGGTCGGTTCTGAAGTCCGGAAAGGCGGTGGCGACACCCCAGCTCGGGCATTCCGTCCACGTCGAAGTCGCAGGTCTCGAATCTGGCCACTGGTACTGGTACCGCTTCCGCTCGGGAGATGCGACCAGCCCGGCCGGACGAACCCGGACGCTTCCCGCTGCTGACGCAATGCCGGCCGAGGTACGTTTTGCAGTCACCTCCTGCCAGAACTACGAACAGGGACTTTTCACGGCCTACGAACAAATGGTCAGGGAAGAACACGATCTGGTGTTTCATCTGGGCGACTACATCTACGAATACGAGGCCGGACGCAATGGCAAGGTCCGCACGCATCACGGTGCAGAAATCCATTCGCTCGGGGACTATCGCATCCGGCACGCCCAGTACCGCTCGGATCCACTGTTGCAGAACATGCACGCGGCCTGTCCCTGGCTGGTGACCTGGGACGATCACGAATTTGACAACAACTGCGCCAACGATGTTTCGGAAGAAGCCGGAGTGGATCCGGTTGAGTTTCTTGTGCGGCGGGCCAATGCCTACCAGGCCTACTACGAAGCGATGCCGCTGCGCGCCCAGTCGCTGCCATCGGGTTCTGAAATGCAGCTTTTCCGCAGTGCATCCTTTGGCAGACTGGCAGAGTTTCTGGTCCTCGACACGCGGCAGTATCGCACCGACCAGCCCAACAACGATCGCAAAAGCGGGCTGAACGAAGCGGCCCTGGACTCTCGCCAGTCGATGCTCGGCACCCGGCAGAAAAACTGGCTGTGCCGCAAACTGGTCACCTCCGGTGCCTCGTGGAATGTCCTCGCCCAGCAGGTCATGATGGGCATGGTCAACCGCTCTGCAAAAGCCGACGACCCGCGCTATTCGATGGATCAGTGGCCGGGTTATACAGCCGAGCGGATGCAGTTGATGCGTTTCATGGAAGATCGCCGCATCAGCAATCCGGTCGTGTTGACCGGAGACATCCATTCCAGCTGGGTCAACGAATTGAGAATCGACGACCGCCGAACGGACGAAAAGATCGTCGCCTCCGAGTTCGTGGCCACATCGCTGACCAGTGGCGGAAATGGAGTGGCGGAACCCCGAGGTCTGGACAAACTGCTGGCTGCCAACGCCGCCGTGAGGTTCCACAATGAAGAACGCGGGTACATCCGCTGCACGGTGACGCCGACCACCTGGAAATCGGACTACATGGTCGTTGACGATGTGCTGAAACCCGGCGGTAAAACCCTCGAACGGGCTGCCTTCGTGGTTGAAGCCGGTAATCCTGCCGTCCAAAAGGTCTGAAAGCTGGCATCGCCCGCTGCCCGTCCGGAAGGTGCCGGGTCGCGAGGCGGATCATGGATTCCATTGTTTTTTTCAGAAGAGTAAATCATGAACCGGGGTTTCGTTTTTTGGGGTGGTGCTTTCCTGATTCTCGTCCTGTGCACGGCCTGTACGGATATGAATCTGGGGCAGGACCCCAAACCCCACGAAACCCGGACGGACGAGAAAACCGGCCAACTGGAACTTCTGTCTCTGCCAGACACCGCGCTGCAGGGTGCGCATGCCCACAACGACTATCTCCACGACCGGCCACTCCTCGATGCACTGTCCCGGGGCTTTGCGAGTATCGAAGCGGATGTTTTTCTGGTCGATGGGGAACTACTCGTCGGGCACAACCTGTGGCAACTGACTCCGGAACGAAACCTGCGCCGGCTTTATCTCGATCCACTGGACAGAATTGCCCGACAGAATGGGGGAAAAATTTTCAGGGATCACAGTGAGCTGCGTTTGCTGGTCGATATCAAGCAGGATGGCGCGGAAGTTTTTGAAAAACTGCAACAACAACTGCGCGAATATCCGGATCTGATTTCCTCAAAACGGGACGGCGAATACAGGACCCGGGCCGTTCGCGTCGTCATCTCCGGTGACCGGCCGGTCGCGGCCATTCAGGCGGACGGGGAGCAATGGACCGGAATCGACGGTCGGTTGAACGACCTCGACTCGCAATTGCCCGTGGAAGCCCTGCCGCTGATCAGTGCCAACTGGTCCAGTGAATTCAAATGGCGGGGCAAAGGGGAATTCCCGGATGACGAACGGACCCGACTGAACGAAATCGTCACGCGCGCCCATCGGGCCGGTCGCGCTGTTCGTTTTTGGGCGACTCCAGAGTCACCCACTGTCTGGAAGGAACTGGCTGCAGCGCAGGTCGACTGTATCAATACCGACCGCCTCGACCAGTTGCGGCAGTTTCTGCTGAACGGTACTGCAACTGGCGGTGGTACCCGGCCCGGTCCAGGGGACCCGGCGGGAGAGACTGCCGCCCGGCTGGAATCCCCCATCGAACGGATCGCCATTCTCGGATGCATTCGCCAGGACCGCCCCATTCCGGCACTGGCGAGGTATCGGGACCTGAATGCCCAGCTTCACATCTGGCTGGGCGACAACATCTATGCCGACACCACGGATCTGGAAGAGCTGCAAAAGTGCTATGCGACACTGGCCGCTCATGCCGATTTTGCTCCCCTCCGCGCGACCGGGATACACATGGCAACCTAGGATGATCACGACTATGGCTGGAACAACGCGGACAAAAATTACTCCCTGAAACGGGAGAGCCAGATCGAGTTCACAAAATTCTGGAATTTGCAAAACGAAATCCCCGCGGACCAACAGGGAATTTATTACGCCAAAGTGTTCGAATCCGGTGGGCATCGACTGCAGGTACTCATGCTGGATGTCCGCTATCATCGCGACTCGCCGGCGCCGGACAAACCCGCCGCCGACATGCTAGGCGATGCCCAGTGGGAATGGCTCCGACAGCAGTTGCAGGAACCTGCCGATCTGCGGCTGGTCGTGTCCGGAACGCAGATACTCCTCGATTCGGATACCGGATCCGAGACGTGGGCCCAGTATCCCAAGGCACGGGCAAGACTGTTCCACACGATTCGCGAAGCCGGCGTCCAGGGAGTCGTTTTTCTGACCGGCGACCAACACTACGCTGAAGTCTGCCGGATGCGAAACGTGTTGCCCTACGATGCCATCGAACTCCAGTTTGCCGGACTGAATCAGATTGAGGAGCCCGAATTCAACCGGTTGCGGGTATCTCCTGTTTGCCAGTCGTTAAACAGCTTTGCCTGCCTCGATATCCAGTGGGAGCAAACAGCACAGGACGTGCCCCATTTGATGTTTGAAGTTCGCGATGCCGACAGCGGGGCTCCAGAGATCCTTTACCGGGTCAATCTGGACGAGCTTGCACTGCAAAAGCAGTAACCTGTCTTTGACATCAGGGACGGCCGGTTTCTGCCGCCCCGGCCCCGATATCCCTGTCACCATCCCCATCATGCCGGACGTGGATGTTGTTGACCTGCAGCCAGTGGCGGGGCGGTCCATCATCGGTGAAACGGTGGGCCCGCGACAGTCCGACGCTCAACAGCACTGGCAGGTTGGCACCATGGATCAAACCCGACATCCGCGCTATCTCCGACTCGTTCGGTGTCACATGGTCCGCGTTCCACAGCCGGATATCGGTCACGGCGACGCTGTAGCGAATTCCCGACTCGGAAAACTCCAGCCGCACAGACTGCCGTCCCGGGCGCTGAACCAGAGTCAACCGGACGTCCCACGCCCAGTAACAGCCCAGCGAATGCAGCCCCGACCGTTCCGGCACCGCCGCAGTCACTGGCCCCCCATAACGGCTTTCAACCAGGCTGAGTGATGCTCCAAAAATATCGACCAGCCGATTCTTCGATACCGCCGAACAGAGTCCGGTCCAGCGTTCCGGATCCCAGTCTTCCACGACACAAACATTCTCCGGCGCAAAGCTGCGGTCTTCGATTTCCGGCATCCGCCCGACAAAGTTCGTTTCGCCCAGATCGATCATGCGCCCCAGTGCAAACGGCCCGCCATTTTTTTCCAGCAAGGCCACCGGCAAGGGCCGGCCCATCACCGGTCGCACATGCAATCCGGTCAGCGGATCGATCCCGGCCGCACAAATCAGCCCCGGTTGCATCCGCGTCAGATGATTGATCACGATCCGCATCGCCCCACAATCCGCGAGAAAGTCCTGGTTTCAGGTCACAGATGCACGGCCCGGATTCCATTCCAGTGCTGCTGCAAATACTCAATCACCAGCCTCCGGTGGCAATTCTCTTCCGTCGCCTCGCTGCACAACAAAACAGTGGGCTCCGCAAAATCTTCCGGTTTCAGCACCTTTTCGATTTCCCGCTCCCGCATCAAATCCATAAACCGGACTTCGTATTCGGCCCAGTCCCCGCCATTCTTTTTGTAGGCGTCCAGCATCTCCTGATTCGGCGCCAGCAGCGGCTGATGCTCGTAGTCCGCATCGCACAATTCGCGCAGAAACCACGCCAGGTCATCCCGCTTGGCAAAGCCTGCCAGTTGCGAACGATTGTTCAGCCGCACGTCCAGCAACCGGCGAATTCCGGCCTGTTTTATTCGTCCGAAAAATCCGGCTGCTGTGCTTTGGGTAAAACCGATCGTAAAGATCTCCACGTGTCGTGCTCCATCTCCTGAAACAATACGCCCTGGTCGCGCCCATCACCGCTGATCGCGCGCACCGTCGCTTCACTTTCCAACGACCCATCCCCGCGAATGTGCCGGACCTCGACTCCTTCATCCGCCATCACGCGAGTCACCAGCAGAAACCGGTGACAAACCGTCGGGTCTTCTTCGCTGCACATGATCGCCACGCGAAACGACTGAATCCCTTTCTTCAGCCGCTCAACACCGCCCCGGAAAAAACCGGTCTCCGCCACCCGGCTGTACAGCACATGTCCCGCTTCATCGTACAGGTCGCCCGCTTCCGGCCTGCCGCCCAGCGAGTCGCCCAGAAACAGATAGCGAATTCCGGCGGCAGGCAAGTCGGCTTCCAGGGCAGCCCGGTTGAAATGCGGGGTATATTTGGACCAGGGCGCCGAACGGACATCGGCCAGCACCTCGATTCCGTGTTGCTGCAACAATGCCACAAAACGCTCCTGGTCATAGTTGGAATGACCGATCGTATAGAGTACGTTTCTGGAATCTGAATTCATCACTGTTAGATCCTGTGCTGGGTCGCTGACCGTTCCGCGATCCGGACGCGGTCCACCCATTCACGTTCTGGCCGCCACGCGATCGACGACCCATAATCCAATGGTCCAGCTTACCCCACTCCAGGCTCTCAAACGATACTGGGGCTATGAAAATTTTTTGCCGCTCCAGCAGCAGGCGATCGACGCGGCGCTGGAGGGACGCGATGCCATGGTGGTGATGCCGACCGGCGGCGGGAAATCGCTCTGTTACCAGATTCCGGCCGTGGTTCGCAACGGACTGACCGTTGTCGTCTCGCCGCTGATCTCCCTGATGAAAGACCAGGTCGATGCCCTGCGGGAAAACGGAATCGCCGCCGCAGCCCTCAACAGCTCTCTCTCGACAGCCACGCAAAACAGCGTCATGGCCGACCTGCGCAACGGCAACCTGCGACTGCTGTACGTCGCACCCGAACGGCTAATGCTGCCAGGGCTGGCGGAATTCCTGCAACAGCACCCGCCCCTCTCGGTCGCAATTGACGAAGCCCACTGTATCAGCAGCTGGGGACACGACTTCCGCCCCGAATACCGGACGCTGCACACGATCCGTGAAAAACTGCCCTGCGTCCCGGTGCACGCATTCACGGCCACTGCAACTCCGCAGGTTCGCTGCGACGTGATCTCGCAGCTGCGGTTGAACAACCCCGAAGTCCTCGTCGGCAACTGCCATCGTCCCAATCTGGTCTATCACATCCAGCGCCGCGAATCGGGGCTGAACCAGATTTGCAGCGTGATCGACCGCTATCGCAACGAAGCCGGCATCATCTACGCCATCTCGCGGGCCAAAGTCGAAAGCATTTCCGATACGCTCAACCGCCTGGGCTACAAAACGCTCCCCTATCATGCCGGATTGAGCGACCAGCAACGCTCCCACAGCCAGAACGCGCTGGTCCATGACGAAATCGAAGCGATCGTGGCCACAGTCGCGTTCGGAATGGGGATCGACAAATCGAACGTCCGCTATGTCATCCACGCCGAAATGCCCAAATCGATCGAAGCCTACCAGCAGGAAAGTGGCCGGGCCGGGCGTGACGGGCTGGAATCGGAATGCTGGCTGCTGCATTCTCCCGGCGACTTCATGACGTGGCAGCGGATCATCGAAAACTCGCCCCCGGAACACCGCGAGCGCTCGCTGCAAACACTGGGGCAGGTCAACTCGTTCTGCACAGCGATTTCCTGCCGCCACAAATTCCTGGTTGAACATTTTGGCCAGGCATTTACCGCCGAATGCCGGGCCTGCGACATTTGCCTGGGCCAGGTCGAATCGGTCGCCGACCCGCTGGTAACCGCGCAGAAAATCATGTCCTGCGTCTATCGCTGCAACGAACGGTTTGGAGCGGCCCACATTGTGAAAGTACTGACGGGAAGCAGCGAAGCAAAAATCGTGCAGATGGGCCATGACAGACTCAGCACCTGGGGGCTGATGAAAGATGTCCCGCGCCGACAGATCAGCGACTGGATCGAACAACTGCTCAGCCAGAATTTTCTGGCCAAAACCGGCGAGTATCCGGTGCTGGGGATCACGCCCTCCGGCTGGGAGGTTTTGCGCGGCGAACGGACTCCGTCGCTGTTAAAGACGGTCCAGGAACAGGCGATTGTGACTTCCACCCGAATTCTCGATTCGTGGGAAGGCGTTGATCGCAACCTGTTCGAACACCTGCGCCAGTTGCGCTCGGAACTGGCCGCGGCCCAACAGGTCCCCGCTTTTGTCATTTTTTCCGATGCCACGATCCGCGACCTTGCCCGGCGCCGTCCGGTCGACAACGACCATCTGCTGGCCGTTCACGGGGTGGGTCAGCGCAAGGCGGCCGACTATGGCCAGCGGATTCTGGATGCCGTCCGGTCCTGGTGCGAGGCGAACCAACTCGACACCAACGTTATTCCGCCGCGCGACGAATCCCGTTCGGCACACACGGAGGGCCCGGCACTTCCATCTGCCGGTGCCCGCGAGAGTTTCCTGCTGTTCGATCAGGGGCTGGACGTGCCCGCCGTATGCGAACACCTGCAACGCGCCACTTCCACAGTTTACAAATACCTCGAACAGTATATCCGGACAAAAAAAATCACTGATCCCACCCGCTGGCTGGACGCTGCGACCGTCGAGCAAGTCGAAATCGCCGCCGCGCACAACGACACCGGTCGCCTGAAACCGGTTTACGATGCCCTCAACGGTTCCATCCCCTACGAATCGATCCGCATTGTGATGTGCTGCCTGGAAAACAGAAATCAGGACAGCGAATAACGGAGTTGCGGGTTCCCGCCAAAGCCTTACTTGAATGGCGGGGATAACGCGGTTAACGCTGAAGCGGCCGGTCGCGGAAGGTCTGGTGACAACTTTTACAGTCGGCCCCGATCTGACCCGCCAGTTTTTCGAATTCCGCAAACGGCGGGCTGCTGCCGGACAGCCGGGACGATTTTTCCAGCCCCCTGTGCAAGTTCCGGGAAGCCTGTTCGGAACTCCGCAAAATCGCCCGGAATTCTTCGGTATGTTGCTGGACTTCCTCCGTGCGCAGAAGTTCGCTGAAGTGTTCCTGGAGCAAAAGTGCCACGTGGGCCGGATCAAGATCGGGATGATCCGCGGGCGTTTTCCAGCCCGCTTGCTGAATCGCTTTCAGGTGGTCGAAAGTGTGCTCCATCAGGACCATCGCGTCCGCCATCGGAGGCACTGCGACGGATTCCTGGAATTCAATCTGCAACGCATCAAGTGTTCCCGGGGCAAGTGGCTGGGCGTCCTGAACAGACTGAAACAGACCCAGGTATCCGGGGCTGGTTCCGGCCAGCTCCAGTACGGAGATGCCCCGCGCAGGAGCCAGCATCCCTGCGGTCACGCATGCGACGCTGGCTGCGGCCGGGCTGCGGTGTTTTCCGTGGTGACAGTGAATGTAAATCACCCCTTCCAGTTCCCGTACGGCTTTGGCCAGCTCCAGGGACCTTTCGGCCGAAATGCCGTTGTATCCGTGCGGCAAATGGACGTACCTCAATCCGGCCTTTCGCGCGGCTGCAACATCCGGTTTGGCACCATCCACCCTGATGACCGTTTTGACGCCGAGGCGCACCAGTTCCTGAAAGGCCTCATCACCCTCGGGCAGCCCGCCGGAAATGACCTTGTCGTGAATCCGGACTGCATTGGGCAAATGTCGCGTTTGCAACAGCTCGGGAAATTCCTCTCCGGACGTTTGATCTTCGGCACCGGCCGGTGCCCCGGCAGTGGACGCCGGTTGCCCGGATGAGGGCCTGCCGGAGCAACCGGGAAAGGCCACGCACGCAACAACGCACACAGACAGAATCGCGAAATTTCGAATCATGAATTTGCCAACTCGGCGACCTGGGATCGCACTTCAAACGGTTCGAACGGAGCCAGGCGCCAGTCTAATGATGCGGCATCCCTGAATCAACCTTCGCCGGGAGCGATTGACACCGGTCGCGTGTTCTGGTCCCGTGAAGGTGGCGAAACCGCCATCCGGTTCCTGTTCCTTTTTGACGGAATCAGCGCTGCGAAACTTGGCGCAACGCCGCCGCAAGTTACCCCCCAGGATCGTCATCAAATTGCCGTATCGAAACAGTGAAACCAGCAGCGACGAAGCCCCGACGTCCCGCGACAATTCCGGACTTTACAGGGAAGTTACGCATGCGGCGATTCT